>CAYSHJ010001261.1:0-2275 GCA_964430385.1 uncultured Planctomycetaceae bacterium | reverse complement strand
GGAACCGGCGGCCGAAGAGTTTCAGCGAGGACACATCAAAGGGAACAGTCCGGCCATTCGACGTGTGCTCGAAACGGTACGCAAGGTCGCTCAAAGTGAATCGTCCGTGTTGATCACCGGCACGAGCGGCACGGGCAAGGAATTGCTGGCGCGCGCGATTCACGAAAACAGTCCGCGGCGTCAGGGGCCGATGGTCGGGGTGCATTGTGCCGCCTTGTCTCCCAGTTTGCTGGAGAGCGAATTGTTCGGACACGTCAAAGGGGCGTTCACAGGGGCTCACAAGGATCGTGTCGGTCGATTCGAGTCGGCGAACGGCGGCACGTTGTTCTTGGACGAGATCGGCGACATCTCGCTGGAGACACAGATCAAATTGCTGCGTGTCCTGCAAACGCGGCAGTTCGAGCCGGTCGGCAGCGCACGCACGGTGAACGTTGATGTGCGGCTGATCGCGGCTACGAACCAAGACCTCAAGAAACTGATTGCCGAAGGGAAGTTTCGCGAGGATCTGTTCTACCGGCTGAATGTGATCAGCATCGCGTTGCCGACGTTGTCCGAGCGGAAAGAGGATATTCTAGAACTGTCGCTACATTTCCTGAAGCAGACGTGCGTGCGGCTTGGCCGGCGAATCGCACAAATCGACGACGACACGCTCGAAGCACTCAAGCGGTATCCGTGGCCTGGCAACATCCGTGAGTTGGAAAACGTCATCGAGCGCGCCGTCGTGTTGATGGAGGGAGATTTGATCTTGCCCCGCGACTTGCCGCCTGAGGTCATCGAAGGCGGTCATCACTCGCACAAATCAACAGCCGTGAAGCCAGCTCTTGAATCGAGGACGGTTGTCGGCGAACGAACTCGTTCGGAAGCGTCTCGCGGAGATGAACGCGTCGCCGTTGGCGGGTCGCGAATGGGTGACGACCTCGACGAATTCGCCGAGCGTGAAGCCTTGGAGAACGCGCTGCGAGTGGCGAGCGGCAACAAAGCCGAAGCGGCTCGGATGCTCGGTCTTCCCCGCAGCACGTTCTTTAGTAAGCTGCGAAAGTTCCAGGTCAACAAGCCGCGATAAGCGATAAGAAAGGCTCGCGCCGCAACCGCAGGACGAATCGGCAATTCGTCCCAAGAACAAGACGGAGTTCAGTCGACCATCGACTCCAGTACGCGAGCGAACGCTCCGTAGGTGCCGCCGTCTAACAAGACGAAGCGGACTTGTTCTGGCTGGTGCCGTGCCAGCAAGAATTCTCGCGTTACGGTCAAAGAAACTTCGGCCGCGAGATCGACGGGATATCCGTAAGCACCGGTGCTGATCGCCGGGAAGGCGATACTGCGGCAAGTGTGCTCGACGGCAAGTTCCAGACAGCGGCGATGAGCCGAAATCAGCAAACCCGCTTCGCCGCTGACGCCACCGCGCCAGATCGGTCCGACGGCGTGAAAGACGAACTTCGCAGACAGGTGACCGGCGGAGGTTGCGATGGCCGAGCCGGTTTGGCAGCCGTGGGGATACTTGGTTCGCGTCTCATTCACCAGTGTTGGGCCCGCCGCGCGATGGATGGCACCGTCGACCCCACCACCTCCCGCCAATCGGGAGTTGGCCGCGTTGACGATCGCGTCGACCTCTTGCTGCGAGATGTCCCCTTGGACGAGTTCGAGACGGCACGCGCCGAATTGGACAAGCATGATTGAAAGTCGTCGGTTGTTGATTGTCAGTAGCGGAACATGGACAGTGCTAATACCCCTTGTAATGCTCCCACAAGACGTTGTCACTCGAATGGATTTTGAATGAGCCCGGATTCCTCGCCGACTGAGCGCCGTTTGAAAGTCATGCTGTTGGTCCCGACGCTCGATCAGTCGGGAGCGGAAAAACAGTTGACATTGTTGGCGTGTCGGCTGCCTCGCGAGGAGTTCGAAGTTCACGTGGTCGCGCTGGCGCGCGGCGGGCCGTTTGCCAGCGAATTGCAACAACATGGTGTACGTCTGACGGTGCTCGGGAAGCGTTGGAAGTTTGATCCGCGGGCCTGGTGGCGGTTGCGGCGGTTGATCGCGATCGAGCAGACCGACATCTTGCACACGTGGCTGTTCGCGGCGAACGCGTACGGGCGGTTGGCGGTCGGTCGCGGAATGTTGTCGCGGCCGAAGGTCATCGTTTCCGAGCGGTGCGTCGACGTTTGGAAGTCCGGTTGGCAGTTGTGGCTCGACCGGCGATTGATCAAGCGGACTGATCGGTTGATCGGAAACTCACAGGCGGTCGCTGAGTTTTATCGGCAGCTCGGTTACCCGTCTG
>CAYSHJ010001260.1:0-2478 GCA_964430385.1 uncultured Planctomycetaceae bacterium | reverse complement strand
TCCCGAATCGCCCCGGCCGAAGCTCCCCTCGCCAAGCTCATCCCCGTCGCCCCAAATCGACAAAATTCATGAAACAACAATCCCAACAAAAAGAAAAACCTCCACCCGAAAAACCAAAGTGAGTGCCATTGGGCTAGCGCCCGGCGGCTGATGTCTGCGTCCCAACACGAATCGCGGAGAGCCGAGAATCGGCAGTTAGGAATCATCGGTCGGCCACAAGGGCCTGGGCTACAGACGACGCAGCTTGAGAAATTAGCCAGACGTGGGCAGACATGGTCCGCCGCGATGACATCCCGCGCGGACGCGATACGATGTTGTCGCCTTAGAACCTGTCCAAGAACAACACCGTGATTTGTCTGAAATCAGCCGGAACGCGCTAGCGTCCGGTTGGTGCGTCTCCAACTGAACCGGACGCTAGCGCGTTCCGGCTGATCAACACGAACTTGTTCTTGGACCAGTCCTGGCGCTGCGGAATCCGAGTATGGCCTTGTCGATCGAGCAGTTTCTCAACCACCTCACGACCAGCGAGTTGTTGTCGAAAGACGACGCTCAGGCGTTGATCGCTGCGCTGCCGGAAGACCAGCGTCCCCAGGATGGTGAGGCATTGGCTCGCGAACTGGTCAGCCAGAAGAAGCTGACCAAGTTTCAGGCCGAGCAGCTTCACGCCGGCAAAGGGAAGTCGCTGGTTCTCGGCAACTATGTGATCCTCAACAAGCTGGGCCACGGTGGGATGGGAATGGTGCTCAAGGCCGTGCATAAGCGGATGAAGCGGCTGGTCGCGCTCAAGGTCATGAATCCGAAGGCGGTCAAAGGTCCGGAGTCGCTCCAACGGTTTCATCGCGAGGTGCAAGCGGCGGCGAAGCTCACGCATCCGAACATCGTGACGGCGTACGACGCCGACGAGGCTAAGGGAACGCACTTCTTGGTGATGGAGTACGTCCGGGGAAGGGATCTGAAGGCGCTGGTGCATAAGCGCGGGCCGTTGCCGGTCGAGCAGGCGGTGCAGTGCATCATTCAAGCAGCGCGGGGGTTGGAGTTCGCTCACAAGCACGGCGTGATTCATCGGGACATCAAGCCGTCGAACATGCTCGTTTGTAGTACCGCCTTCAGGCGGCCCGACGGAACGATTCCGCCTGAAGGCGGGACTACGAACGTGAAGATCCTCGACATGGGGTTGGCTCGGATTGAGGGTGCTGTCGGTGGAACTTCGGAAGGTGCGGGGCTGACGAGCACCGGTACGATCATGGGGACGGTCGATTACATGTCCCCCGAACAGGCGATGGACACCAAGCCCGCGGATGCGCGAAGCGACATCTATTCGCTGGGTTGTTCGTTGTACTACTTACTGACCGGCAGAATCGTGTACGACGGCGACACGATGATGAAGAAGCTGCTGGCGCATCGCGAATCGCCGATTCCGTCGCTCGTCAATGACTTGGCGAGCGGGGGGTGTCAGCCCCCCGGTTCTTCGGTTGGCGGCAACCCTGACGTTGCCACGAACGCACCGGGGGGTTCACGCCCCCCGCTCGCCGAGACTCTCGTTGTGATCGACGCTGTCTTCCGGCGCCTGGTCGCCAAGCGGCCGGAGGATCGGCCGCAGACGATGACTCAGGTGATCGCCGAGCTGGAACGTTGCCTCCCAGGCGGCTCACCGACGATTGCGATTGAGCCGAGCCCGAACACGACGACGAGCGGCCTCAGCGCGAGCAGCAGGAATGAGCTGCGACAGTTCTTGGGACAGATCAGCGGCGAAGAGCGCACGTCGGCGACGAGTGCGACTCCGTCCGGCTCGAAAGGAACCGCGGTGGTCCCGTTGTCGGGAGACGGCAAGACGACGCTCTCCTCGGCGGGCGAGGTCGGGACCGATCCGCGTGCCGATCAGTTGCTGACCATCGGCCAGTCGGAGCGCCTCCGTTTATCGAAAGCCGCCACGGGCATGTGGCAGAAATCGCGAACCGCGATTCTGGTCTGGGTGGCGGCAGCCATGGTGCTGCTGCTGGGGATCATCTTCGCCGTGCGTGGCAAATCGGGAATGCTGCATCTGCAGATCACCGACGACCTCACCGAAGTAACCATCGACGACACGCGGCTCGGACACAAGAAATCGTCAAAGGTTGATGCCGTTGCCAACAGTCCACCGCCGGCGGTGGCGAAAGCGCCGTTCGACGCGCAGCAAGCGCGTGCGCATCAAGAAGCCTGGGCCAAGCATCTCGGTGTGCCGGTCGAATACGAGAACTCGATCGGCATGAAGTTAATCCTCATCCCGCCGGGCGAGTTCAGAATGGGGAGCACGCCGGCGGAGATTGAAGAGGCGTTGGTGGTCGCTGGTGAAGACGAGTCCTGGAAGGAGTACATTCGCAGCGAAGCCCCGCAGCACAAGGTCATCCTGACGCAACCGATCTACTTCGGCGTCCATGAAGTGACGCAGGCGGAGTACGAACAGGTGATGAAGAAAAATCCCTCCCACTTCGCCCCGCT
>CAYSHJ010001259.1:0-12991 GCA_964430385.1 uncultured Planctomycetaceae bacterium | reverse complement strand
CGAACATGGTCGGCCAGGATCAGGACAACATCGTCTTGATGCCGTTCACAACGGTGCGCAAACGACTGAGCGGTTCCGAATTCGACAACGTCAACGCCATCATGGCCTCGGCTCGCTCGACGCAGCTCATGTCCGATGCCCAGAACGAAATCGACCAACTTCTGGCCGAGCGGCACCGCATTCATGCCGGTGAGCCGCGCGACTACGTCGTGCAGAACACGACTGAAATCGCCAACATCTTCGGCATAGTGACCGGCACGCTGACACTGATGCTCTCCGCGATCGCGGGCATTTCGCTGATCGTCGGCGGCGTCGGGATCATGAACATCATGCTGGTCTCCGTGACCGAGCGGACTCGCGAGATCGGCATCCGCATGGCGGTGGGAGCGAGTTCTGGTGACATCTTGCGACAGTTCCTGGTCGAAGCAGTGCTGTTGTCGTGCATTGGCGGCGTGATCGGCTTCTCGCTGGGAATCGGAACGTCCGTCGGTGTCGTCTCACTCATCAATGCCTTCAGCAGTGGGACACCCTGGAAGCACGAGGTCTCGTTCTTGGCGGCCGTGGCCGCCTTCATTTTCGCGGCCGCCGTGGGTGTGTTCTTTGGGTACTACCCAGCCCGTCGGGCCAGCCGTCTTGACCCGATCGAAGCGCTGCGTTACGAGTGACTCGCTGTTCGGTGCCGCATGCTTCCTGATAGAAAGTCTTGCCTCACATGGGTCAGAAGCAACTGAGGCGGCGCGTCACGATCAACCGCGATTTGAGGCAATCGCCTCGAGGCAGTTGACGGCTTGGTTGAGATTCGACGAACGATCTCGATCGGACCACCAGTGTACACGGTTAGTGAGATACCGGCGTCAATTGATCCAACGAATGCTTGACCGAAACGATTCTTCGACCTCGGAGTTCAGTCATGGCCACGACCCTGTTTGACGAAGTGCGAAGCGGCACCGCACCGCCGCTCGTGCCGATTACGGTGGACCAATTCCACCAGATGATCCGCAACGGCATCTTGCAGGATGGTGATCCGATTGAGTTGATTGACGGAATGATGGTTCGAAAGGATCGCAGCGCTCGCGGAGAGAATCTCATGACCCATCACCCTCGTCATGCCTTGCTCGTCTCGCGTTTGCAGCGCTTACTGGCATTGTCCTGCGAATCCGCCAGCTATTACCTGCGAATTCAGCTTCCCGTGACGTTGAGCAACATCAACGCTCCGGAACCCGATATTGCGGTGGTGCGAGGCACGGAAGAGGACTACGCGGATCGTCATCCTGGTCCCGCGGACTTGCCTTTAGTCATCGAGGTCGCTGACTCGTCGGTTGGCACGGATCGTTCGACGAAGCAGCGACTGTATGCGACGGCGAGAGTCGCGCAGTATTGGCTCGTCAATCTCCCGGAGTCGCAGGTCGAAGTTTACGAGCAGCCCGATTCGACGTCTGGCAAGTACGCTCAACAGACGATCCTCAAGCCCAGCCAAACCATCTCATGGAACCTTTCGCCGACGCAGCGTTTGGAGATCAACGTCGCCGACCTCTTCCGCTAATAGCGACGTGACGACTCAGCTGATACTCATGAGTGGAGTTCTCATGTCAGTGAGAAATTCACTCAAGCCGGGAAGCATTTCGCACGCACGACCCCTCAGGACGCATTGGCTGTAGCTGGAAGGGATCTTCCGCGAGCTGTACGACGTGGTCGTGTTACCGAACGTGCGCCGGCCTTCGGCGCTGGGTTTCAAAACGGATGAGATTCGACGAACGATCTCGATCGGGCCACCACCCGCTCGGGAATGAGACCTGGAGGATGGGCACTCTTGCCCGTCGCTCAGATCAGACGGGCAAGAGTGCCCATCCTCCTGGAGCATTGAACGCGTCAGCGCGACAAAAACCAGACGTAGCGAACGCCGTCGTGTGTGTCGTTCAGCGGAGCAAACTCCGCAACGACCTCAGAGTTTCCGATGAAGAATCACGTCGACTCCACGATCACGGACGACGAACGAGACTTTCTGCCGTATCGCGCACCTTTAAAAAATTCTCGCTTATGGCCATCTGTGGTATTACGCTCCTCCGGTTAACAACGTCACTGTTGCGACGATTCGTAGCCGCTGGCTGAAATCGTCGCCGGAGTGACAGCCGCTGGTGCCGCGTCCTGCTGTGAGAAAGGGCTCAACCATGCGTTCAATCTGCAATCGCGGCGGATGGAGTCGCCTCGTCGAAACACTATGGTTTGCCCCCCGATCCCGCAGCCGGACCAAGCGGACGCGGTGCAACTCGCGTGGGGTCTGGGTCGAACGGCTGGAGCAAAGGACGCTGTTGACCGTTGAGTTGGTCAGCGTCACGCCGGCGCCGCCTCCGCTCTTCGCTGGCGCGCTGACTTCCACGAACCCGGCGATCAGTGCCGGCGGACGCTACGTGGCGTTTCAGAGCCGCGCGACGGATTTGGTTGCTGGGTTCACGGACACGAACGGCGGAGAGGACGTTTTTGTTCGCGATCTGATGCTGGATACGACGGTGCTGATCAGTCGCGTGGCGACGCGTGCGGGGGACGGGAAGTCGTTCGATCCCGACATCAGCGACAGCGGGCGATTTGTGACGTTTGCCAGTTTCGCGACCGATCTGGCGCCGGGCACGGTGGACGACAACGGCGTGCCCGACGTTTTCGTTCACGACCGGGATGCGGACGTGGACGGAGTGTTCGACGAACCTGGAGCGACGAGCACGACGCTGCTCAGCGTCTCGCCCGGGGGGACGTCCGGCACGGGTGCTTCGGGCGCAGGCCCGCTTGGTGCAGAGTCATCCTTACGCCCGCGGATCAGCGGCGACGGGCGATTCGTGACGTTTGGAACTTTGGCGACGGACTTGGCGATAATCGATCCCACTCCGGCCGACGCGCCATTGATGGACTTCAACGGTGGAGTTTCAGACGTGATCAAGGCCCGCGTCGCGGATGGTGCTCTCGATCTGGTGAGCATCAACTTCAGCCTGACCGGCACTGGGGGAGGTTCCGCGTCCAATCCGTCGATCAGTTTTGACGGCTCACGCGTGGCGTTTCAAAGCGGTGCAACGACCCTGGTCCCCCCGTCGTTCTTCGACGCTTCCCCGCCGTTTCCGCCTCCACAGGTTTACGTTGGCGCAGGCAGCAGCGCCGTGGAACTGGTGAGTGTCACGCCGGATGGATTGGAGATCGGCGACGATGTCTCGCGAGAACCCGTCATCAGCCGCAACGGGCGGCACGTGGCGTTCATCAGCAAGGCAACCGATCTGGATCCTCGCGCCACGAACACCAACGGCTTGGTCGAAGACATCTTTGTCCGCGACTTGGTGAAAAAGACGACGACGCTGGTCAGCCGCAGCCGCGCCGTGCCAGGTCCGATCACCACCGGCGACGGCGCGTCGCCCGGCGTACCCGGTTTTGGAGCAAAATTCATCGGCGGCCCGGCGGTCAGCGACACGGGCCGTTTCATCCCCTTTCGCAGCGACGCGACCAACCTGCTTGATCCTGCGCTTGGCGTTGCGGACACCAATGGCTTCCCGGACATCTTCGTCTTCGATCGGGATTCGGACCTGGACGGCATTTTTGACGAACCGGGTGCGACGACAACCATGCTGGTGAGCGTCAACAGCGCGGGCACCGACAGCCCCGACGCGGGCGGCGCCTTCGGCCACTCCTTCGCTCCCTCGATCAGCGGCGACGGCCGGCTCGTGGCCTTCAACAGCACGTTCGAGGATCTGGTTCCCGGAGTGTCCGGCAGCAATGTCTATGTGCGTGACCTGGTCACCGGGACCACCACGCTGATCAGCGGTACTATTTCGGGTGGTGCTGGCGGGCCTTTAACCGGCTCATCTGGGGGCCGGACTAACGCGATCAGCAGCGCCGGGAACCGCGTGGCGTTCATCAGCGCAACGCTCGCAACCGACCTCGATCCGTCCGTCGTCGCGGACGCCAACCTTGGGACCGACGTTTTCGCCGGCACGCCGCCGCCGGACATTCGCGGCGCGACGTCCAAGGCTTCTTTTTTTACACGCGCCATTCTTGTGTACAGCGTTGTCTTCGAACCCGTCGCACCGTTCGAGATTGGCGTTTATCGTTCGGCCGATGCCGTGTTCGGTGCGACAGACGAACTGCTGGGCACGCTGCCCATCAGCGATCCCGACGATCTGACTGTCGGCGGTCACGAAATGTTCTACACGATAGGTTCCGGGCCTGGTGAGATTGCCCTTCCCGGCATTATCGGAGGACTGGCAGACGAGACAGATGACGACTACTTCATCCTGCTCGTTGCGGACCATCTGGATGCCGTGGCCGAGTTCGATGACGAGCCGTTTGCGGAAGACAACACAGGGTTCTTCGACAACGTGTACCACGAACTCGGCGGCCCGGTTTTTTATCACGGGCGCAAGCTCCTCAGGACGGGCAAGGATGCCAACACGATTATCGCGACCGCCACGGCCACCGACGTGACGGTGACCTTCAGTGGCGCGAACTCCGGCACGGTGACGTACGCGCTCGCTGACGTTACCGGACTGCGCATTCGCACACACACAGGCGACGACACGGTGACCTCCGGTCCTCTGCCCGACTTGATCCACGGCGGTGAGGGCAAGGATTTGCTCGATGGTGGCGCGGGGGACGACACGATCGATGGCGGGCCGGGACCGGACACGATTACCGGCGGGCCGGGCGACGACATCCTCTTCGACGGGCCGGGCGACGACATCGTCGACGCAGGCGTCGGCGACGATACGGTCATTTCCACGCCCGGCAGCGACGACGTGTTCACCGACACGGGTGGCAGCGACACGCTCAATTTCTCGATGGCCTCGCAAGCGATCACGCTCGATTTGGACTCGACGGCCACGCAGCGCGTGGACGCCGCCGGCAACACGGTGCGGCTTGTCGGACAATGGGAGAGCTTCATCGGCACGCCCAACCCCGATTTCGTCTACGGGAGCCCGCTCACCATCGCTCGAATCATCAATGGAGGCGCCGGTCCCGGCGACCGACTTATCTTCGACGCGAAGGGACTGGCGGCCACATTTGACGGCACGCGATTCAACGTCCCCGGCTTCGCGCCGGTGACGGTGATCGGCTTCGAGGACATTCAGACGATCAATGCTGCGCCGCGGATCATCGACAACAGCGATCCCGGCTACTCCGAAGTGGGCAACTGGATCGCCTCGGACCCTAACTTCCCGCAGGGCTTCAACGGCGGTGTGCGGTTCAATGCCGCGGGCACGGGCAGCGACGTGGCCACGTGGCATTTTCAGAACGTGCCGCCGGGCCGGTACATGGTCTCGGCCACCGGGACCTTCGCCGGCGACCGCGCGAAGAACTCGCCGTTCACGATCCGCAATGGCGGCCCCACTGGCCCGATCGCCGATACCGTGCTCGTCAATCAGGAGCAGAATCCGGGCGAGTTCGACCCACCCGAGGATGGACAAAACATCCTGTTCCGCAATCTGACGTTGGTGGATGTGACCGGCGATGCGCTGACGGTTCTATTGAGCGACAATGCCGATCAGTTCGTCGCGGCTGACGCGGTGCGGATTGAGGTGATCGGGGACTTGAGTAAGGTGCGGCCGCTCATCGTTGACGACAGCATGGATTTTGACGGCGACGCCTTGACGGTGCTTCTGCCCAACAACGCGTCCGGCAGAGGCGCGTTCGGGGGCCATAGCCGCGTCACGAGCGTGAACGGCGTGGGGACGTGGCACCTCGGAACGGTCGACACGGGCGGCAGCTACATGGTCGCCGCCACTTGGCCAGCGGACCCCACGAATCCGACTGACGCGGTCTACGAAGTCCAGGTTGGCGCGAACATGTTTACGTTCAACGCCAACCAGCAGCAGGCTCCGAACAGCTTTGTCGAAGGGAACATCCCGTTTCAGATTCTTGGCGAGGTCGACGTCGGTGCCGGCGACCTGGTCGATGTGCGGAAGAAAGGCCTGGGCGCCGCCGACGCTGTGGGGCTTTTCCCAGTACCCGATTTTGGAGCCCGCCTATTAGAGCTTCGCAATGCGGGGATTGTTAACGTCACCGCGAGCGGTGCAGTGGTGGAAACGGGGCTTGCCATCCTCCGCGATGTCGAGGTGTTTTTCATTCTCGAGGTCGCGAACCTGACCTTTAACACCGGGCTGGCACACCTGCAGATTGACTCCATCGAGGTGACCGGCGCTGGATTCCGCCTGCACTCGCCGCCGCGTTCGACCATCCTTCCGCCCGGCGGCTCGGACACGTTTGAAGTGGCTTTCACGGCCAATAGCCTCGGAACATTCAACGGTGCGGTGTCCATCGCCCACAACGGCGTGAACAACAACCCGTTCATTTACAACCTGACGGTGAACGTCGTCGAGGACACGACGCCGCCGACCGTCAACATCGTCGAACCGCCGGACGGCATCCCGGTGATTGAGGGCACGACGATTTCAGTCAGTGTCGAGGCGATGGATGATATCGCGGTCGAACGGGTGAAGTTCCTGGTCGATGGGCAAGTGGTTGCGACCGACACGACGGTGCCGTTCCAGTCGGAAATCCTGGTTCCCACCGGGGTCACTCAAGTCACAGTCAAAGCCCGTGCCTTCGATCTCGGCGGTAACAGCGGTGACTCCCCGCCCATCGTGCTCGATGTCATGCCCGACCAACCGCCTACGGTCCAGATCATCACGCCGCCCGACGCTAGTGACGTCGTCGAGGGCCAAGTGATTCAGGTCGAGGTCGAGGCCACGGACGACGTGGGCATCGAGCGAGTTGAGTTCTTGATGAATGGCCAACTCGTCGAAACCGTAACCGACGAACCGTTCGTCGCTCAGTTTGTCGTGCCGCAACTCGCGCCCGGCCAAAACATCATCCGGTTGCAGGCACGGGCGTTCGACGCGGCAGGCAACAGGGGCGAGGCAACCGTCAACCTGACGGTGCAGGCCGCCACCGCACCGCCGAGCATCACCGATGTTGTGACGGCGTATATTAGTGCCATAAATAGTGCAGCATCACAATATATTGCACATCTGCAGGAGGCCGTTAATCGCTTAAATGCGCAAATCGGCCTGATTACTCAGGGGATCTTGGACAGCATTTCGGAACTAAACCAGCATGCGTCGGCTGGCAGCGCGTCTGGAGTTCAAAATCAGATCACAGAGCTGATCACTTGGAATAGCCGCGTCAATGAAGCGATTATCGAGTATATCTTTGCCGTACAAAACTTGGCAAATGCCTATAGCACTGCTGTCACGTTACTGGTCCAGGATTTCTTAAATGGCATCTCGCATCCCAGCCAGGGCGTTTCAGCCATCAATGAGCAAGAGTCTCAAAACACCGCTGCGCTGACGCAAACCAATCACTCCGCGATAGCCGCGGCAGACTCCCTTACCGATAAAATCAGCCAGACGGCTCTCGCCTTCGATAACGACGGTTCGGGCAGCGTATTTGCCTCCGGTTTCCGCGCCGACCGCTTGACCGGCAACGCCGACAAAAACAGCTTTGAAGATGGTGGCAACGGCGACGGCACGCTCGACGGCGATACCGAGAACGAAATGATGCTGGGTGAGGACGGTCTCGACTCAATGCTGGGTGGACTTGGAAACGACGCCCTCAGCGGCGAAGCTGGCACCGAAGTGCTTAAGGGGAACGAGGGCAACGACACGGTTCTGGGCGGCACCGGAGCAGACAGCCTGCTTGGCGGCAGCGGCGTCGACTTGCTGATCGGCGAGAACGACAACGACACGCTCTCCGGCCAAGCCAGTAGCGGCCCGTTGTCGGGCGGCGCAGGCTCGAACACGTTGGTCGACGTGGCGAACGGAACGTCTTCGACGGACGACGACGACACCGTCGGGGTGTTCATGTTCGACATGAGTTCGGTCCTCGGTGCGCTGCCGTAATCGCTGGCTTCCCTCAAGCGGCTCCGCTGGCAGCACAGCGGGTCAGCTTGGCGTTCACGACGTACCAGACGGGCAAGCTGTTTTTGATCGGCTTGCAGCCGGACGGACGACTCGCAGTTTTCGAGCGGACGTCAACCGTTGTCTGGGACTATGGGGCGATGGTCAGACGTTGTGGATGACGTCGCTGTACGAACTCTGGCGATTCGAGAATGCGCTCGACGTGGGGTAAGTGGCGAACGGATATGACCGTGTCTACGTGCCGCAGGTCGGGTACGTCACGGGTGATCTCGACATTCATGACGTGGCGGTCGATGCCGACGGACGCGTGGTGTTCGTCAACACGTTGTTCGGCTGCCTGGCGACGATCAGTGAGCGGCACAGTTTTGTCCCACTGTGGGTGGAAGCCTCCCTTTCTATCGAAGCTGGCGGCGGAGGATCGTTGTCATCTCAACGGGCTGGCGATGGAATCAGGCCGGGCGGCGTATGTGACGAGTGTCAGCCAAAACGATGTGACCGACGGCTGGCGCGCGCGGCGACGTGATGGCGGCTGCGTGATCGACGTGCGGACGAATGAGACGCTCGTCAGCGGCGGGTCGATGCCGCATTCGCCGCGCGTTTGGTGTTGCCAGGCGTACGACGCCCGTCGGCACTGGGTTTCAAGACGGATGAGATTCGACGAACCATCTCGATCGGGCCGCCACCCGCTCGGGAATGAGACCAGTACGATGGGCGCTCTTGCCCGTCGCTCGGATGAGACGGGCAAGAGCGCCCATCCTCCTGGAGCATTGACCGCGTCAGCGCGACAAGAATCAGAACGATGACTTTAGGGCGTCACGACCTTTCGGCGGCGGCGTTTTTGCCGGCCCCATTTTGGCGTTTTGATTTCCATCTTCAGTAGGCTTTGCCAGGGCGGCGCGGATGATCCGGGCGCGGCTTTGCAAGCCGTGCATGTCCGCAAACGGGTCGAACTTGGCCAGCAGGCTCCACCGAGGGCTTCAACAACGGCCTCCGCACCATCCTCCGCCGGACCTGCGGAATGTTCAACATTCGCCAATTCCGACTGCGATTCCTCGTCCGCTTTGGAAAACCGCAATCACAAGAATCAACATGAGTGGCGGAGAACCTCATTTTATTCGTACGAGGGGACAACCGTCAGTAGCGTCGCGTCGTCCTTCGTGGGCGCGATGTTGCACGAGTTGCTGCACGGATTTGGGCTACCGCATGACTATCGAAACGACGTCAACTTCCACGGCAATGTGATGGGCAACGGCCTGCGTGGTTGGCGCGGGTATGCATATCCAGAACTCTATCCCGACGACGCGATGCACCTGCAACGGGCCTCCGCGATCACACTCAACGCGAGCCGATTTTTGCAGCCGAATCTGACGTTCACGGATGACACGGCACCGACCCTGTCGATCAACAGCACCAGCTTGGTTGCTGGCCAAGTCCGAATTGGCTTCACGGCCAGTGACACCAGCCAACTCGCGGCCGCCATTCTGATTCACGGCGGTAAGAGTATTGGCGAAATGCTGCTCACGGGGAAGAGCGTGACGAGTACCTTCGACACGCCCTACTATCAGGCGGGAACGAACACCGAGTTCGCCATTAAGGTGTTCGACACTTCCGGCAACATGACCCGCTCGTCGTTGCAATTCACGCCGCCGGCTACGGGCAATCATGCGCCGCAGCCCAAAATTCGCGCTTCAGCGGAATGGGTCGTTCCCGGCCAACTCGTCACTTTTTCGGTCAATGGCTCGTCCGATAGTGATCCAGGCTCAACGCTGCAGGTCGAATGGGACACGAATGGTGACGGCACGTTCGACACCACCTTATCCAGTAACCTCACACACACGGTGAGCTACCTGACGCCGGGAGTCACCTTGGTGCGAGCTCGGCTGTGGGACAACGCCGGAGCCATGTCCGTTTCCGCTCCGATCCCTATTCGCATCGCTGCTGGAGTCAACAATCACGATCCGGTGATCACCTCGTCCGCGGCGATTGAGGTCGCCGAGAATACGACCGATGTACTGACCGTCACCGCTTCCGACCCCGAAGGGCACTTCTTGAACTTCGAAATCTCCGGCGGGGCAGATCAGTCCCAGTTCAGCATCGACACGCTCTCCGGAGCGTTGCGCTTCATCTCCGCGATCGACTTTGAAAGTCCCACGGACGCGAACCACGATAACGTCTACGAAGTGGATGTCACCGTGAGCGATGGCACTCATCTCATCACGCAATCCATTTCGGTGAGTGCGACCGACGTTGACGAACCGCCGGATATCGTGATGAATTCTGTCACCGCCAACGGCCAAACGACGTTGACCGTGCAGTACGAGATTCTGATCGCGGCAGTGACCAGCCCGCTGAGTCTGTGGTTCTTGCAATCGACGGATTCAGTGGCCGACAGCGCGGACACCGTCTTTAGCACGGTCACGATCACCAACGCGTCGGACCTGACGATCGGTTCGCACACGCTCAACTTCACGATCGGTTCGCAAGTGCTGCTGCCCGGCGCGGGAGCGGCGGAAATCGCCAGCGACTACCTGATCCTGGGCGTGGCCGATCTCAACAACGTGATTTCCGAAACCGACAGCGATCCGCTGAACGAGGACAACACGGTCTCGTTCGTCGGGGCCTACGCAGGCTCAACCACGATCCTTCTGCACGGCGGCTCGGCGGCGGACATCGTCACGCTGACGTATCCGTCAACGATATCTGACAACGTCACGCTCGATCTCAGCGGTTCGCTCGACGCGACGTACAGCTACGCCTACGGCCAGACGGCTCAGTTCTGCCTGCGGACTCACGGCGGCCACGACACGGTCCAGGTCGTGAACTCGGCCAATTTGACCGCGCGGCCCATGTTCGAACTCGGCGGCGATGGTCACGACACGCTCAACGGAGCGGCCGGCGCGGACACGCTCAACGGCGGCACGGGGAACGATTCGTTAGACGGCGGTGCCGATTCCAATACGCTCGTCGCATCGGGCGATGTGAACTTCACGCTGACCAACATCAGCCTGACAGGCGCTGGCACGGACGCGCTCGCGAATTTGCAAATCGCAAATCTGACCGGTGGCACCAGTTCGAATTCCTTTACCGTCAGCGACTGGACCGGCACGGGTTCGCTGAACGGCGGCGGCGGGTCGGACACAGTCGTCGCCAGTCGCGATGCGAACTTCACACTCTCGGACACCGAATTGATCGCGTCCAATGGGCTGAGCATGACGCTGGCCAGCATTGGGATCGCGAGCCTCGGCGGTGGCGTGAGCAACAACAACTTCACGGTCAGCGCCTGGACCGGCAGCGGAACGCTCAACGGTTCCATCGGCACGGACCGTATCGTCGCCGTTCGGGACACGGACATGACGCTAACCGACACATTGTCGGGCATCGAGTCGGGCAATCTCACCGGCGGTAATAATTCGAACACCTTCACCGTCAGCGGTTGGACCGGCAGTGGCAGGATCGCCGGAGCGCTCGGCCCGGCCGATCACATCGTCGCCGTTCGCGACACGGACATGACGCTGACGAACGCGTCTCTGGCGGCGCTGGGCTATGGTCTATTGACGTTGAGCGGCATCGAAACCGCGACTCTCCAGGGCGGAGGTTCGGCCAATAAACTCATCGCGAATGCCTTCACGCTCGGATCGGTAACGCTGAAAGGTGGCAATGGCGATGACGTGTTGATTGGTGGCTCGCAGAACGATTCGCTGGACGGTGGATCGGGACGCGACTTGCTGATCGGCGGTAACGCAGCCGACATCGTTACCGGTGGTGCCGGGGATGACATCGTCATCGGCGGCACGAGTGTGCATAGTGGCAACATCGACGCTTTGAACGCGATCATGTCCGAATGGACCAGCCTCGCGAACAACTACGCCGTCCGAGTCGCCAATTTGCTCAACGGCAGTGGAGCAAACGGCACGACCCGGCTCAACAGCACGACTGTCCAAATCGATTCATCGGCCGCCGACGCGCTGACGGGAAGTACGGCGATCGACTGGTTCTTCCAATCCGATGCCGACGTGCTCGCCGACTTCAACGAAGGTCTCGGAGAGATCATCACGCCGATTTGACGACGACTGTAAAGCCGTCCTGCGCGAGTTGTGACGTCAGGGCGGCATTCGGAATACGAACTCGCTGTTGCCGTCTCTTTCCCGGTCAATACTGCGTTTTCGGTTTTTGACTGGCGGCGACGCGGCTTTCCCGCGGCGATTATTGTGGATCGCGGCGAGAGCGACTGATGCTGTCCAGATTTTCCGACCAGCGATCCACGTCTTTGAGTAGCCGGCCGCCGGGGGAGTCGGCGTGTAAGGGAACCCCTTCGTCCGTCCCACTGGGCTCGTCGTCCGGCGGCAGATTTCCGGGATCAAGTTGCTGGTCAAGTTTCTTGAAGTAGGGACCAAGAACCTGCTTCACTTCTTGCGGCATGACTTTGTCGGCGTCGTGCAGGAATTTGGCGATGTACTGGCCGGAATACGACTGCACGATGGATCTCCGCTGGCCATCGCCCAATAGCGTGACGCCGAAAAACGTAACGACGATGCACAGCAGGATCCCCTTCGCCAAACCCAGCAGCGTGCCCGCCTGCCGGTCGAATTCGCGGAGCTTCATGCGGTCGATGAATTTCGCAACCATGTGGAACCCAATCCAAATCACCAGCGACGTCCCGAGGAACAGAACCAGCATCGCCAGGAACATATTCCAGGGGGGCTGAGCGTTGATTTCGAGCGCGAGCCGATCGCGGAACTGATACGCCACAAGGCAGCTCACGAAAATCGAAGCCATCGACGCGATCTGCCAAGCCAAACCCTTGACCGCGCCGAAAACGGCCGCCCCAATCAGCAGTGCCACCATGAGCAAATCGTATCCCTGCATGAACACTCTCCGTCAAAAGAGCTCGTGAAAGTCGGCGGACTATAGTTGGGGCTGCGAGTTTGTAGAAATACCAAACCAAAGCGTATGTGAAGATGGGGCGCACGACGCACTTTGCGCGTGCGGTCAGTTGGATTAGAAGGTGATTGGTGGAAATCGACGGAGTTCGGTTTCGAGGGGTGTTGATTTAGGGAGGTCCAAGGATGGCGACTCGCACGGTCGGAAAAACGAAATTGACG
>CAYSHJ010001258.1:0-3065 GCA_964430385.1 uncultured Planctomycetaceae bacterium | reverse complement strand
GACCGGCTCATCCCCGGTCAGCGCATCGGATTTGAATCCTCAATTGCGGGGTGTTTCGCAGGTCAGCCAAAATCACAATAGGAAAACTGCACGAAACTTACCCCACGCTCGACGGGTAGTGTTCTGTGCCTCGCTCGCGTTAAATAAATCATGGAGCATTTGATGTTGCGCACTTTGACCCTTTCCACAATTTGCTGTTTCCTGGCCCTGGCCGTCTGGGCTCAGGAACCGCCCGACAAGAGGGCCGCCAAAATCGAAGTCGGGCAAAAAATCGATAACCTGCCGCTCACATCTCTCGACGGCAAAAAGCTCGGCCTACACGACTTCAAGGACAGGCAGGCCGTGGTCGTCATCTTCCTGACGTTTGAATGTCCTGTTGCCACCAGCTACCTAGCCGAACTGACCGAACTGGCGAAAACCTACGAAAAAGTCGACTTCCTCGGCGTCTGCCCCTCGACCGACGCCGCCGCCGACCTGGCTAGGCAGGCGAAGGAGTTCGAGCTGGGCTTCCAGGTGGTTCACGATCCGAAGTTGCACATCGCCAACGCGTTCCAGGCCCGAACCACGCCGGAGGTTTTTGTGCTCGATGCC
This sequence comes from uncultured Planctomycetaceae bacterium, assembly GCA_964430385.1. GTDB lineage: Bacteria > Planctomycetota > Planctomycetia > Planctomycetales > Planctomycetaceae > CAYSHJ01. The sequence continues at coordinate 2,474 of CAYSHJ010001258.1, read as the reverse complement.
GGCTTCGTCGTCCGCTACCGCGGTCGGATCGACGACGCCTACACCGCCCGGCTCAAGAAGAACAAGGAGGTCACGCACCGCGACCTCAAGCAGGCCCTCGACGAGGTTCTCGCCGGCAAGGACGTGTCGCAGCCGACGACCGTGGCCATCGGCTGTCCGATCGTCCGCGGCGACGCGCGGAAGATCAGCACGAAGTTAACGTATTACAAGGACGTGCTGCCGATCCTGCAGAGCCGCTGTCAAACGTGTCATCGGCCGGGCGAGATAGGGCCATTTTCGCTGATGCCGTACCCGCAGGCTGTCAACTGGGCGGACGACATCAAGGAGTACACGCAAAGCCGGCGCATGCCGCCGTGGAAGCCAGTCGTCAGTGTGCCCTTCCACAGCGAACGCAAGATGACCGATGTGGAGATCGCGACTGTGGCCGACTGGGTCAACGGCGGCACACCGGAAGGCAACCCCGGCGACGCGCCACCGCCGCCCAAGTTCACCGAAGGCTGGGTGCTCGGCAAGCCCGACATGATCCTGACGCCGCCGGACGATTTCACGCTGGGTGCCACGGGACCGGACATCTTTCGCTGCTTTGTCTTTTCACTCAACCTGCCAGAAGATAGTTTCTTGGCAGCGTACGAAGTTCACCCTGGCAATCGTCGTGTCGTACACCACACGCTCCATTTCCTTGACACACGGAGCCGGGCCAGCAAACTCCAGCAGCGAGAAATGGACCGCCCGAAGAAAGATGGCGAGCGAGACTTCGGCCCAGGCTACGGCGGCAATATGGGTTTTCCTGGCTTCTTCCCGCCCAGCGGCGAAGCCGGCGCATGGGCGCCCGGCGTCAGTCCCCAATTCCTCCCTGACGATGTGGGCTTCTTTCTCCCTAAGGCCAGTGATTTCGTTTTTCAGATTCACTACCACCGCACCGGCAAGGTCGAAAAGGACCGCACGCAAATCGGCCTGTACTTTTCCAAGAATCCAAAATGCAAGCCGATCCAGCCGCTCATCATCCCCGGCGTGTTCGTCACCATTCCGTCCGGCAACGACAACTTCCCCGTCAAGGGAACGGCCTATGCCGCGCAGGACTGCACGCTGCACTATGTGGCTCCGCACATGCACCTTATCGGAAAAAGCATCAAGGTCACCATGACGCCGCCGAACGAGCAGACCACGACACTGATCGACATCAAGGAATGGGACTTCAACTGGCAGGAAATTTACATGTTCCAGGAGCCGATCAAGGTGAAGAAGAACACGCGCTTCGACGTGGAAGCTGTGTACGACAACAGCAAAGAGAACTTGCTGAATCCGTTCAATCCGCCGCGGCAGATCTATCTCGGCGAGAATACCAACAACGAAATGTGCTTCGGTTTCATCGGAGCCACGCAAGAAGCTCCGGGGGCGCTGGGCGTTCGACTCTTCTGGCCCGACGGCCCCGTCCTCAAAAGCCTGAGCGAACTGCCGAAAAAGAAGTCGGTCCGGCTTGCCGAGCCAGACCTGCAACGAGAATAGCTACCCACCAAGTACGCCCATGTGCATTGAGCTCGACGAGACCGACGGCGGCTTGCCGTTCGACAACGGTCTGTGCGGACCCGCGCTCATCAGCGCGTGGGAGCTGATGAAGGACACGCGTGACCTCGACCCCACGCGGCTGGTGTCCCATCGTGATCTGCCGAATCAGCGGATCGAGGTTCAAACAGGTGTTGGTCTTTTCGATCTTCTCAAGAACAGCTTCGATGTTGAGGTACTCTGGTTCGGTGTGAAAGACGTCCCGCACCAGCCTCGCCCATGTCTCGTCGGAAAGTCGCGAGACAGCTTGCTCAACTGACGTCGGACGCTTCGTCGGGTCGCGAGAAAGCACGTCGTCAAACATGTCATTCCAAAAGAAATCAGGGCCGAAGGAAAGCGAGTAGGTCACGATGGCAGAGTGCCAGAAGCCTCGTGAACTCACAACACGATGCTCGGCGGAGATGATGCACTTCCTTCTTTCAAGAATTCATCAGCGATCTCGTGCCAATCGACTTCGCCCAAGGCCGTGTCCATCAGGTCGGTGAAGAGGGATGTCTGATCCGCGACCGGATTGAGTTCACCGACAAGTTCTCGCAGCGCTTCGGCGAGCAGATTTCGGATGGCTTCCGCTGTCGTCCAGATTCCGTCAAAGACGAGAGACGAGTCGAGAACAGCGTGACTTGCTTCAATGGCAAGTTGTCGGCAGCGACGGCACATCTCTTGGTCGTTCGTCAGCCACCAACTGACGGACCAAGTCTCGAAGTTCTTGTTGCCGTGGTAGGGTTCCTCTGGCACTTCCATCGCATCAGTAGTCGGAAGGGAGCAGACTGGTGATCGCACCGCCCGGACCAACTTCGATGAACCAGAGTTTTTCCGGTTTCTCCGCCGACTCGAAGACTTGCAGATAATCGAGGCAAGCGTGCTGCACGGCGGAGTCCTGCAAGACGGCAAGACAAGCGAGGATCGTCTCG
>CAYSHJ010001257.1:0-1933 GCA_964430385.1 uncultured Planctomycetaceae bacterium | reverse complement strand
CAGCGGAGCCGGCAAGACGACGCTGATCAACTTGGTCTGCCGTTTCCACGACGTCACCGAAGGCGCGGTTCTTGTCGACGGCATCGACGTGCGACAATTCGCGCTCGAAGACTATCGCCGCAACATCGGCATCGTGCTTCAGGAGCCGTTCCTGTTTTACGGCACGATCGCCGACAACATCGCCTATGGCCGACCTGAAGCGATTCGCGAAGAAATCATTTCCGCCGCGAAGGCCGCGCGCGCGCACGAGTTCATCCTGCGGCAACCCGACGGCTACGACTCATTCGTCGGCGAGCGAGGCATGTCCCTCTCCGGCTGCGAACGTCAACGCATCAGCATCGCGCGTGCGTTGCTCACTGACCCGCGGATCCTGATCCTCGACGAAGCCACCTCCTCCGTGGACACCGAAACCGAACGCGAAATCCAACTCGCGCTCGAGAACCTCACGCGCGGCCGCACGACGATCGCCATCGCTCATCGGCTCAGCACTCTCCGCCGAGCCGACCGCCTGGTGGTCCTCGAACAAGGCCGCATCACCGAAAGCGGCCGCCACGACGAATTGCTCGAAAGCAGCGGCACGTACTCCCGGTTGCACAAGGCCCAGCTCGACATGGCTCACGGAGACGTAAGCAGCGAATCGTAAACCGCATCGATAGACTTACGGCTTGACAGGATCGCCAACGAACAACACCGTGATGTCCGCACAACGTACTGAGGAGTGAATGATGTCCGACTTGGCTCTTCTGAAACGGATCGTCGTCAACACTGAAATTTTTGGCGGAAAGCCGATCATCCGCGGAATGCGGATCTCGGTCGAACTGATTCTCAGCCTGTTGGCGCAAGGCGAGACGTTCGAATCTTTGCTGGATGACTACCCTGGCTTGGAGTTGGACGACATCCGAGCTTGCTTGGCCTATGCGCACGCGATCGTGGCCCACGAGTCGCTCGACGAGGTGGAGGTGACACACACGTGAGATTTCTGATCGACCGTTGTGCGGGACATCGTTTGGCGGTTGCCTTGCACCAGCGAGGCCACGACATCGTCGAGGCGGCTGAGCTTGGTCCTGATCCCGGCGACCGTCAACTCTTGGAGCAGGCTCATCGCGAGCAGCGTGTCGTCGTCACGATCGACACAGACTTCGGCCAACTCATTTTCCAGTCGGGCGTGCCGCACAGCGGCCTGCTGCGACTGCCTGACGTTTCTCCGGATCAACGAATTCAACTCACCTCCGAAGTTCTCGCGCGTCACGGTGACGCCCTGGCAAATGGTGCGATCGTAACCGTTCGAGGCGGTCGCATTCGTGTCTCTCACCCTATCCCGCCCAGCGACCAATCAACGCCATGACCCTGACTTTTACCGTCGAACGCGACACCGACGGCTGCTTGACGGTGACCGACTTGCACGGGCGGCGGCACGACAATGTCGAACCGATTCGCGCGTTTCCGATCTCGGACCCCGACCACTGGATTTCGCTGTGCGATCCGACCGGCCGCGAGGTCGCGCAGGTGCGCGATCTGAACGACTTGTCGTCCGAGCAGCGTGACCTCCTGCAGGCCGAATTGATTCGCCGCGAGTTCGTGCCGGTGATTCAGCGGATCGTCAGCATTTCGTCACTCGCCGAGCCGTGCGAATGGCGCGTCGAAACCGATCGCGGTCCGACGAGTTTTGTGCTCAACAGCGATGAACACGTCCGCAAGTTGGGATCGGACAAGGCCCTGATCCTCGATTCACACGGACTGCGCTATCTGGTTCCCGATGCGAAGCGACTCGATTCGCACAGTCGCAAGCTGCTGGCGCGATATCTGTCGTGAAACGACGGTGTCTTTTATACCTCGCACGGCCATTCGTGAGACATTCAGGCGAGCGGGGCGGCGTCAGCCCCCCGGTACATTCGCCACAGCACCGGGGGGCTGACGCCGCCCCGCTCACCTG
>CAYSHJ010001256.1:0-10660 GCA_964430385.1 uncultured Planctomycetaceae bacterium | reverse complement strand
CGCCTTGATCAGCCGGAACGCGCTAGCGTCCGGTTTGGACACAAAAACCACGACAAATCCGACGCTAGCGCGTTCCGGCTCATCGCGTTAGCGCGATCGTGCGTCTCGTTGAGCGAACCGACTCTGGCGGCCGCGATCTTCCAATTGGCGATCAAGGATCAGGATCTCAATGCCCAGCCGCATCTGAATCTGGCCGCGCTCGACTACGCGAAGGAGGCCGGTGATTGGGAGCAAGCCGAAGCGTGTGTCCGGCGAGCTCTGGCCGATGAGAAGACTCAAAACATCTCGAAGTTCTGGCGCGACGCGGCGGACATTGCCCATCGACTTCACAAGTTCAACGACTGGATCGAATTCCTCGACCGCGCTTACGAACTGGAGTTCGCAGCGCTTCCGAAGACCGTGAATCTCGAAGTGTTCCGCAAAGACTACGACAGCCACTTCGGGCAACTCGATCAGCGAACGGAACAACTCGCCGACGCGAAGCACTCCGAGAAGGTTTCGTTTGCCCGCATCGTGCAACGAGCCGCCGCGCGGTGGCGCGACATCGACGTCGACGACACGGTTGCGTGCCATCGCACGGCCACGATCCTCTCGAAACTGGGGCTTGCCACGGCGGCGTGGAACTACTGGACGACCCCGCTGGCTGAGACTCCCGACCGCTCGACCGTTTGGCAAACGTTCGCCGCCGCGATGCACTCGCAACAACGTTTCGTCGTCGCCGACCGAGCCTGGTCAACCGCCTTCGCCTGCGAGCCCACGAATCCAGAGATCTTGCTGCAGCACGCCCAGTTCCTCTGCTCCACGCGCCAAGAATACCGAGCTCGCGAGTTGCTGACGAAAATCACCACCAGCACCTGGCAACCCCGCTTTGAGAACACGAAGCAGCAAGCCCAAGCGCTGCTGATAGGAGGCAGTTCGCCGTAGTTAAGCTCACCACGGCTTGGGTTGAACGCACATCTCCGAATTCTCTGGCGAGATTGACGAAACTTCTTGCCAATTGTGCTGGCTCCGCTGCCGAACAGGACGATCGAGTTGTCGAAGGCTCACTCCTTTGGCAATAGTTTGCGTCCTCGGTCCCAAAACCAGAATGTCGACGATCGAGTGGCGCAGGAGGCGCTGCACTAATTCCGTTGAGCCGGAATCGCCTTCGGCAAGACATTGGATTCAGGCCGCGGGAAAGGCAGCTCGGAGTTGACCTCGCCGGCCGGCGCCTGTGGTTGAATTGCGCCTTGATTGGGTGGTTGGGAGTTGGTTCCTGGTGCTGGCGCACTGGTTGCTCCAATGAACGCCGGGCGTGGTTTCGGTGTGTTCGTGCGATCGTAATATTCCTGGACGCTCGCAAGCAGGTTGATAAGGTGTCGCTCTTCTTTCGATCCGGCATCTCGCGGCCGCTTGAGCATCGGCCGCAGGCAATCGCGGCTAATGTGCAGGAGTAACATTTTTCCGTGGTCTGTGGCGCGGACGTGCTTCTCGAGCCAAGGAATTGACTCGTCCAATTCGGACCTTGTGCGACGCAGAAAATCCTGCCACTCGGCTGTGTCGCGAACATCAACGCGCCGAGCCTTCCATTCCGACCAAATTGCGACATAGCGTTTGTAAAGTCCGCTCTTCCGGCAATTCCGGAGGTAGTTCGTCAGGCGTCACGGACCGAATCATTGACGCGAGCGAAACCGGCACGACCCTTTCCTCCGAGCGGCCGCGTTCCGATTTCCAGGCGGCGATCAAGTCGTCTGCGTTCGGACTGACTCGCGTTGCGAACACCGCAGAGGCGCTTGACTCTGGCATCGATGCAGCGACCTCCGAATCGGACGGCCTGCGACTCGAAGAGTCGTCCACGATTTCATCCAATGTCATCGCGGCGAGAGTCGGTGAAGCAGGAGTTTCGAACAAGCCGACAATTGCCGACGTGGATCGCCATTCTCCAGTCAGGCCCTCACGCACTTGATCTTCGGGAACCAAGGCGCCGGTGCGGACCATCTCGCGCAAAGCGTCATCGGGCATCGGACCGAGCGTCGCTCCGAATCCCGTCTGTACAAACCAGGATGTCATTGAGGACATGACCACTCTTCTTTACAAAGCAACGAGCCATGCAGGACAGAGGACGATGGACGGACTCATCTGGCCTGAGGCTGGCCGCGTCCTAGCTCGACTCGGCGAAGTTTTAGCCAATTAATAGGAATCACGGTCAATAAGTTGACGGTTCGCGATCTGGCTGATGAAATATCTTGGACGTTGGCGAAAAACGATCATCGGAAGGAGGGAATCTTGTATCCAGGACATGGGCGAATTCGCCAGGGATTTACGCTGATCGAACTGCTGGTCGTCATGGCCATCATTTCCATGCTGGTGTCGCTGTTGCTGCCGGCGGTGCAAGAGTCACGCGCCGCAGCGCGGCGCACGCAATGCCGGAATAATCTGCATCAAATCGGCTTGGCGCTCCACCAGTATCATGACACGCACAACGTGTTTCCCCCAGGCACGGTTGAGGCAGGTCCTCGGGGAACCGCGCTGACCGAGCCTGCTTGGAGCTGGGATGTTGTCATCCTACCTTACCTCGATCAGGCTCCGCTGTACCAGCGGTTGAGCCTCGGGAGTCGGACTCTGGCTGACGTTCTGGCGAACCAACCCGAACTGTTGCAGTTGACGCTGCCGGTGTTTGTCTGTCCGGAAGATTCGTTGCCCTTGCACAACCCGCAACGAATGTTCGGCACGCAGCAGGTCGCTTCCGCGAACTACGTGGCGTCCGCTCCGAATGCGAACGTTTGCGATCCGTCGAATCCAGGTCCGCGAGGCTTTATTAACCGCGGAATGTTCACGGGCGACAGCCATCTGAGGATGGCGGATGTCGTCGACGGCACGACAAATACTTTTTTTGTTGGCGAACGCCGGTTTGTCCAAGAAGGTGACGCCTCGGTTTGGGCTGGTGCAATCTTCCGTGACCCCTACGTGATCCCGCAGGCGACGCTCGAGACGCCGTACGGCAGCGCGTTCGTACAGATGCAAACCGGCCGAATGCTTAACGCCCCACCCGGCGCATCCGCCCCTGGCTGAGGCGCCGTGATGCCGATCGCCCGGTGGGCGTTCTCCAGTGAGCATTCCGGCGGTGCCCAGTTCGCGATGGTGGATGGCTCTGTCCGTTTTGTCAGTGAAACGATCTTCAGTGCCGCAGACCCGGCCGACTTTTACAACCGCGATTATTGGGGCACGTACCAACGGCTCCAGATTCGCGACGATGGTCTGTCAATCGGCGCGTTTGCGAGCGAGTGAAGGCGGCATGCTTCAGAAAACTGACAGCCACTTGATCGATCCGGTCGTGGGCCAGGTAAGCCTTCAGGCCATTCAGGTCTTTGACTTCGGTGCCATCGGGAAGGTTGGAGCGAGCCTCCCTGCCGGGCGTTTTCTTCCACAGGCCGCCGGAGTCGGGAAATCGTTGATCGCTCCCTCGAACACGAACTCCTGAAGTTCGCCGTTCGAGGCAGGTCGAAGCCCGCCGACTTGCGTTACCGCAGTTCCAACTCAACGAGAGTCCCGTCCAAGGGCTTGGTTGATACACCGGCTCTGGCGTGATTGTCGGGGTTCTCGTTTTTGAATCTGAACATCTTCACGAACGCTCCGACGACAAGGCCGACCTCCAATTGGCCCAGATGTTTTCCGGGGCAAACTCGGGGACCATGACCAAAGCCAAAGTGAAGGATCTCTTTCGAGGCACGTCCCTGCGCCGCTAGTTCTGCCCAGCGTTCCGGAACAAAGTCGAGCGCCGGATAACCCGTGGCCTGAATGCCCCAGTGATCCTCGTGACGGTTCGCGTGCCAGATGTCCAAGAGAATGTGAGTTCCTTGGGGGATCAACATTTTCCGTCCATCCGAGGTCTCGACCAAGGTATCCACAGTGGCCCGACGCGGGAGAAAGTAGAGCGAAGGAGTCAGCCGCAGCGTTTCATTCAGCGCGTGGCCAAGGTACTTCGCGTTGTCGAGATTTTCGGGTGTGTAGTCGTGAATCTCTCGGACGTCTTCAAAGACCTTTTCTTGAGCCGACGGATTTCTCGCGAGGTGAGAAATGGCCCACGTCGCATAAGAAGTCGTCGCTTCCAGAGCACCTGCCAAGAACACCTTGATGTTGCTGCGCAGAGCCTCGTCCGGAGCATCGGATTTGAATTGCTTCCACTGCCCTTTTCTTTCGCGCCGCATTGCCAGCACAAGGTTCGTAAGCTCTTCGAAGCTGTCATAACTGCTTCGGATCTGACCAAGGTTTTTGGTGAAACGAGGTAGCCAGCTCAGCGGGAGCCCCAACCGATTCATCACGGTGTCGCGCACGATGTGATTGATCACACGATCCAACGCAGGCACATATTGATTTCGGATCTGCTCGTAAGGAATCACAGTGCCGAAGAAATTGTTGGTCAACATTTCCAGCATCACCGCTTTGATTTCCGGCTCGAGCTGAATTTGCACCGACTGCTGGCCGCTGCTTTCCAAGTGCTTTCGAAGGACGTCCAATCGTTGGGTGACGGTGTCCCGAAACGTTTCGGCGAACTCTTGGAACATCTCCGGTTGAAAGAGCGTTGTCTTTCCAAACGGTGACGCCGCGAGCTTCCTCTGTCGTCTCCAAGACGCCCCGTTGGCAAACAGGAGCGTGTCTTTTCCCGTCGCTCGGGCGATGCCTGTCGATGGCAGAGTGTCACGATCGAATTGACCCTCGCCGTCTCCCGTTTCGGTCGTGATCGCCCGAATCATTCCCGGATCACGAGTGACTAAGACCGGCGGAAATCCGGGAACTTCGAGATAACGGTTATGCCTTCCCGGCCCTTGCTCTGCATCGGCTCCCCAGAAGTAGGTTTCGAGTATTCGTATCGGTTGGTCGTAGTTCCAAGGATGTGGAAACGGCAACGTCGGCCGACCTGACCCCGGCTTGAAAAGCGACACTCGCGTCGGCCGACAATCCCCCGCAAAAGGGTTGATAGCGAGCATCTGTCTCGGCAGACGCCCGATTCGCCGTAGGCCCGGAATCTTATCGCCCAAGAATTTCGATAGTTGTCCAATCACAAAGTGCTCTTCGAATCTGTCGAGGCGATTCACTTGGATTAAGGAACGATGATAGCGTCAGCGACCGGTTCCCGCCGCCTGCAATTGACCCGCCAGAATTCTCTTCGCTGAGTCCGTCGCATCTCAAACGTCGGATTCCGCCGCCGACGAGAATTCGCTCCAGCGCAGAATCGCGATCGAGGCCGAAAGCAGGACTGGCGGTAGTAGCAGCAGGATCACGACGTGTTGCCAGGCGGGATCGTCGCCGATCACGGCCTGCACTCCCGACCGACGTCCGCCCGGAAAGGAAAGGTCACACCATTCAACAAGGAGCGCTTGAAGCCGGAATTGAACCGTCACCTTGTTGATTACGGCGGGAACCCAGCGGACGATTAATTCGAAGATCAACGTGTAGGCCACCGCCAGCACCAGGGCACGGCGAGGCAGCAGCGTGCCCAACAGGAGGTAGATGGCGCCGTAGGCTGGGCACGCCAGACACACCAGTCGGACCATCGTCCACCACAATCGCCAGCCATCGCCGGAGTCGGCGAGCGGGACCGCGATCGTCAGTCCGATCAGCGCCGGTGGAATCACCCACGTCACGGCGGCCAGGTATTTCCCCAGCAAAACTGCCGTGCCGCCGTTCGGACGCACGGTGAGATAGACCCAACTCCGCCGTTCCAGCTCCGCCGAAATCGCGGGCGCGGCCCACAGCAACGTGCCCAGCATCGAAACCAGCATCGGGACCAAGGCGTAGAGCAAGCCGGCCCAAAATTCGCGCGGCGGCCTTTGATAAGGCGGAAGTTGATAATTTATGAAGCGAATCAATCCGACGATGAACACCGGGAACACCGCCAGCACCGCCCACCAAGCCAGGCGCGGCAGGGTTAACGCCCGCTTCCACTCGAATCGAAAGACCGCACCCACATTGCCAATCACAGCTCACCCCGATGCAGCTTCATCAGTGAATTGAACAGTTCTTGCAACGATTCGTCCGCCGAGTGCATTTCCGAGACTTCCAGGCCCGACTTTTTGAGCCAGCCGGGAAGTTGTTCGAACAACCGACCCGGTTGCTGAGTTGCCACGGTCAACATCCCGTCCGCGATTCGCACCGAATCGGCCGCATGCTCGCGCAGCAACAGTGCCGCCAACGCATGAGGATCATTGCAGCGCAGCGCCACTTCATTCGGCAGACCCACCATCATCGCATGAACGTCCTGCGCCGTGCCCGAGGCCAGCAATCGGCCGCCGCAAATCAGGAGAAACGACTGCGTCAGCGATTCGACCTCGTGCAGTAAATGGCTGGCGAACAGCAGGCTCTTTCCTTCTCCGATCTTTTTGCGGAGCACTGTGGTCAACTCGTGCCGGCCAACTGGATCGAGACCATTGAACGGCTCATCCAGGATCAGAAAGTCCGGATCGTGTGCGAGAGACTGAGCCAGCTTCGTGCGCTGTCTCATGCCGCGCGAATAACTGGAAATCGGCCGGTGCATCGCCTGAGTCATCCCCACCAATTCAAGAGCCTCTTCCGCCGCCACTTCCGCCTGTTGCGCCGACATGCCCTGAAGCTGCTGCAAGTACTTCACCCAGTCATATCCCGAAACGCTGGCATACAAGCCCTCGCTGCCGGGGCAGTAACCCAGCCGGCGAGATAACTCGGCGTTGTTGCGAGGTGACTCGCCCATCACGCGCACCGTTCCCAGCGTGGGCCGAAGCTGCCCAGTGATCAAATTGAGCAGCGTCGATTTCCCCGAACCGTTTGGCCCCAGCAGTCCGTACGCACCCGGCCCCAGCGTCAACGTGAAGTCATTCACGCCGATTACCTTGCCATAGAGTTTCGTCACGTTCCGCAGTTCGATCATGGATCAGACCCGCATCGGAGCCGAGATTCGCCGAAGTAGAATTGCCAGAGCAATCACCGTCACGGCGACCAGAATTACCGTCGAGAGCAGCACCTCACGAAAATCCGCAAAGCCAAACACCCACGACTGCACGCGTCCCAGAGTGTGATACAGCGACACATGAGTCCACGAAGATTGCTCCAGGACTAATTGCGCGCCAGAACGGTTGGATTCTCGCAGAGCGTTGAGCGTCTCCGCCGCGGTTCCGGCGGCGTAAGTGAACCAGCCCAGAATCCACACGGCAAACCAGGCAAAGCCCGCATAACGACTCTCCTGAGTCAGTGACGAAAAGCAAAGCGCCAAGACCGACGTCGGCAGCATCAGCACCATCGAAGCGGCCACGATGCGGAACGGGATATCCCACGTCGCAGAAACGACGCTCAGATTCGGCGACAACAAAACTCCGAGGACGTACAGAGCCAGCGCGGGCATCGTTGAGATCACCGATAAATAGGCCCACACGCTGGCCAGCTTGCCAAGCAGAAATTCTCCACGAGTCAGCGGCCGCGAGAAGTACAGCAGAAACGCTCGCGAGCGAACGTCCTGCGAGATCATCGGCGGGGCAATCAGGCCCACCACCATCACCATCAGCACGCCCTGCGGATACCGAAACAATGTTTGCAGCAGCCATGCCCAGACCGTGTGCCGGCTACTTTCCATGTTGCCTGTGCGAACCGATTCTCGAATCTGATTGAACTCCGCCGTCGGCGGCATCGCTTGCAGAAACGGGGTCAGCGTCTGTCGCCATTCCGGATACAGCACCGCCTGTTCCCAGAGGAAGAATCCGATTCCGAACGATACAGCCGGCAACCACGCGAGAAGCAACATTCGCCTCAGCCAGCGACTCTGCCAGGCTCGGCGGATGCCCACGGATGAGATCACTGTCCAACGCATCCAGCCTGATTCCAACCGGCCCGACCAACCGCGATAGCCCAGACGGTTCACACCGCGACGGTTGGATTCGGGCTGCTCGAAGCCCGACGAGCGAGGGACGTTAGTCCCCCGAGCGACATCGTCCGACCTGCCGCCGGAATCGGGCTGCGCGGGAGGCGCGGTCTTAGAGAATCTGTCGAGCGAAGAGTCAGTCAATTGGCAGCCCCCTCGCGAACAGCCTTCAAAAAGATCTCTTCCAGCGAGTTGCGAGACGGCGTCAGCGAACGCACGCCGACTCCGCACTGCTCCGCTGATTGCCAAACCTGAGTGGCCAGTTCCTCGGGCACGCCGCACAGGACCAATGTGCCGTCCGATCGCGACTCGATCGCCACGCCACGGCCGCGAATCAAGTCGATGAAGCGCTCCGGCGATCCGAGCAATCGGACTTCCAGCGACGGTCTCGCCGGACGGCTCAATTCGGACAGCCGGTCCGCGACCTGCACTCGGCCACGAGCCAGAATCACCACCGAGTCACTGATCGACTGCACGTCGGGCAGGATGTGAGTGCAGATCAGCACCGCCTTGCCGTGATCGCGAGCCAGAACTCGAATACGATTCAGCATGACGACCCGCTCTTCGGGATCAAGACCCGAGGTCGGCTCATCCAGAATCAGCACGGGTGGATCGTGGACGATGGCCTGAGCGAATCGCAGCTTCTGACGCATGCCGGTCGAGTACGTTTCGACCGTGCGATAGCGTTCCTGAGCCAGTCCGCAGAAGTCGAGGATCTCATGTGCCCGGCGCAGCGCCTCGATGGCGGGAAACAGTGAAAGCTGCGCCACGAACTGCACGCACTCGACACCGGTCATGCCATGCAGAAAGCAGTCGTCTTCGGGCATGTAACCGACGTTGGCCCGAATCTCGCGGTACTGCGAGCCCAGCTCGTAATTCAGCAACCGTCCGCGTCCGCTGCTGGTCTTGACTAGTCCGAGCAGCACTTTGATCAACGTCGTCTTGCCAGCCCCATTCGGTCCCAGCAGCCCCGTGATTCCGGACTCGACTTGCAGCGAAACGCGATCCAGCGCCCGAAACCGGCCGTAATCTTTGGTGATCTCAACGATGTCAATCAATGCGGTCATGCGCCAAGTCATCGTCGTTCAAAGGGAACGTCCGCGAGCGAACCGAAGCCGCAGCATCCTGGCTATCCGAACTTTGGAATGCAATCCGTCGGAGAGGATGTACGCTTTCGAAGCTCTGTGCGTCGCGAACACGTTGGTGAAAAATGCACGGACGCATTAACATTGGTCGATGAATTCTGTCGGTTTACGGCCTGGAGCATGTTAGACTTTTCAGCGGCCTCTGGCTTCGACCATGGACTCAAGCGGAAATGACATGTCCTTCACCGATCTCAATTCCTGGCGACGGATTCTGCTGCGAGGTTGGCTTTTTTCGCTGGTTGGAATTTTCTGTTTGGCGACGGTTCCGCTGGCTGTGGACGCCGCCGAACAACCCGTGAGTTTCGTTAACGACGTTGTCCCGGTTTTGACGAAGGCCGGCTGTAACGTTGGCGTCTGCCATGCGAAGGCAGGCGGCGGACAGAAGGGATTTCAATTGTCCCTGCTGGGGTTCGAGCCGCTGGAAGACTTCGATCATCTGGTCAGGGAGGGCCGCAGTCGGCGGTTGTTTTTCGGAGCTCCGGATCGGAGCCTGTTGCTCCTGAAGGCATCGGGCCAGGTGCCGCATGGCGGCGGCGTTCGTCTTGCCGCGTCCTCAGAAGGCTATATTCTGCTTCGCGATTGGATTAGCCAGGGTGCGACGTTTGACAGCGAGACGGCTCCGAAGCTCGTGTCCTTCGAAGTTCAGCCAGGACAGGGTTCCATCAAGCCGCATGATGAACAGCAGCTCAGGGCGCTCGCACGGTATTCCGACGGCAGCGTTCGAGACGTCTCGGGGCTGGCACTCTACGAATCGAATGATCGGGCGATGGCCGAAGTGAACGATCACGGTCTCGTGAAGATCCTCGACATCTCAGGCAACGTCGCGGTGATGGTTCGCTATCAGGGGAAGGTGGCGGTTTACAGCGCGTCGGTGCCGCTCGGTGCGCCGGTCGAGAAACTGCCCTCCTCAAAGAACTTCATCGACGAGCATGTCTTCGCGAATCTCAAGACGCTTGGTATTCCGCCGTCGGTGGTTTGCGATGACGCGACATTTCTGCGGCGCGTAGCGCTCGACGTCGGCGGGCGTTTGCCGACTGAGGAAGAAACGACCGCGTTTCTCGCCAACCAGGATGTGGGAAAGCGGGATAAGGTGATCGACGATCTGCTGCGGAGCCCTGACTACGCCGACTTCTTCGCGAATAAGTGGACGGCGCTGTTAAAGAATCGCCGCGATGACGAGAGCGACACAGTTTCCAATTTCGCATTTCATGCGTGGGTGCGAGACAGCTTTCTCGCCAACAAGCCTTACGACCAGTTCGTTCGCGAGGTGCTCGCGGCCACCGGGACCGTGATCGGCAATCCGCCGGTCGCGTGGTACAAGCGAGTGAAAGAGCCGAAGCAGCAGATCGAGGATGTGGCGCAGCTCTTTCTCGGCGTTCGCATGCAATGTGCTCAGTGTCACCATCACCCCTTCGAACGCTGGAGCCAGGACGACTATTACTCGCTGGCGGCGTTCTTCAGTCAGGTCGGACGCAAGCCGTCGGGGACGCGCGGCGAGGATTTGATTTTCCACAAACGAGGGATCGCAGTCGCCGCGAACATGAAGACGGGAGTGCCGCTTAAGCCCGGCGCGCTGGGCGATGCGATTCCGGAGATCGCCGCCGATGAAGACCCGCGACTCAAGCTCGCCGATTGGATGGGCTCGAAA
>CAYSHJ010001255.1:0-7521 GCA_964430385.1 uncultured Planctomycetaceae bacterium | reverse complement strand
GCTCTGTTTCATGTCAGCCAGACTCCTTTCAAGCTGAAGCGTTTTCAGTTTGCTCGCACCGGGAGTCTGGCTTTTTTCATATTCCTAAATTCACGTAAACCCCTATTTTCACAGATTTGAAATCCTTAACGGCGTTGCCCGCTGGGGTCGAAACCGCGTCTCCTCCCACCGGGGGCATCGCTCCGCTCGGCCCCCGGCTAATGGCTGCCAAGCCTTCGGCTTGAATGAATCAACCCGCGATCATTGACGAGCTCGGTCGCTATCTACTTTTCTGACGCGCACCCCGCCAACAACCTGACTCGCCGACACGAATCGTCGTCCGTAGACTTCTCGTGAAGAGCCCGTTTACGTTCGGACACGAGCGATGACAAACGAACAGCGGCGATCGAGTTGGCGAGACCTCATCGGCCCGATGGCCGTGTCGTTGGTGGCGTTGATGGCCGTGCTGCTGACGCTCGACGCAGCGGGCGATTACCCAAAACTGTTCGAGGGTCCGGGGATCACTCTCGACGAATCGTTCAACGTGCAGATGGGTGTGTATCAGGTCGAAGTCGCGCGGACATATGGCCTCGGACTGTTCGACCTGCGAAGCGTGGAAGAAGCCTTCGGGCCCGAATCGCGCTACAACCCGGATCACCCGCCGCTCGGTCGCCTGTGGCTGGGCATTTGCCACAACGTGACTCGTTGGTTGTTTCCGCCGGCGGATCACCCATCGCTATTCGTAACGGACTGTGCTCGTGTCGGTTCGGCCACCGCGTTCGCGCTGACGCTCTTTTTGATCGGGGCCTTCGCGACGAAGTGGTACGGTCGAGCGGCCGGCATCGTCGCGGCTGTGTCGCTCGTACTGATGCCGCGAGTCTTCGCTCACGCGCATCTCGCGTCACTGGAAACGTTCATGAACCTGACGTATTCAGCGACGGTGCTGGCGGTGGCACATTGGTGGAATGTGAATGAAAGCGCGGTGCGCGTGAACGTAGCCATCTCGCTGCGCGAGGCGAACTCGCCTCCCGGATCGAGGCGGCTACGTTGGGCGATCCCAACCCTGACTGGTGTTCTCTTCGGTCTCGCGTTGCTGACTAAGATTCAGGCCATCTTGATTCCGCCGGTGGTCGCGGCGTGGGCGTTGTGGCACTGGCGAACCCGCGCGATCGTGCCGCTGGCGATCTTTGGAGTCGTCGGTTTCGTGGTCTTCTTCGTCGGCTGGCCTTGGCTGTGGCTCGATCCTGTGGCTCATCTGCGGGAATACTTCGCGAGGACAGCTAGCCGAGCGGTCTTGCACTGCTACTACCTTGGCCAAACGTGGGCAGACAAAGACGTGCCGTGGCACTATCCGTTCGTGATGTTCTCGGTCACGGTGCCTGTCGGACTGCACCTGTTGGCGTTGTTCGGTGTTTGCGGAAAGACGGCACCACTCACACTAGCCCGAAGCGCAAGCGAGGCAGCCTCCACTGAAGTCCCTCGCTTGCGCTTCGGGCTAGTGTCGGCACCGCGCGAGCAATTGATCTTGGCGGCGGCGGTGTTCCCGCTAGTTCTGTTCGCGCTGCCTGGCGTCGCGGTCTATGACGGCGAGCGATTGTTTCTCGTCAGCTATCCGATTTGGGCCGTGCTCATCGGGCGCGGAACGGTAGTCGCGTCCGCGTGGCTCCAACAGTCAACGGAACCCGCTTGGACGGAATGGCTCAGTCAAACCCGGGCTCGGATCGCCGCAGCAAGTCTGTTTTTGGCTGCGAATGCGGTGGGGTTAGTTGCGATGCACCCGTGCCAATTGAGCTATTACAACTTGCTCGTCGGCGGATTAAGGGGGGCGGACCAATTGGGCTTCGAGCGGACTTATTGGGGCGACAGTATCACGCGGTCGCTGCTTCGCGAAGTCGCGCGTGCCGTTCCGCGGGAGTCCAAGATCATCGTGTCACCCGTGCTGCACCAATTTCAGTTGGACGAACTCAGCCACCAGTCGCCGATCCTGAGAAACCAAGGAGTGAAGTTGGTGGCGCAAATGCAAGGTGGCGTCGATCAGCGGACCACGTCGGGGGCTTGGGTTCTGTTTTACCGAAACGCTGATCTGGACGATCGTCCGGACGAGATGTGCAGCTACGTCCGAGTCGTCAGCCGCGGCTGTTCGTTGGCCGTGGCTGTTTTGCCCGTACCGATTGACTTCGACCGCGATGACCCGACGTACCCATTTGTCAGACCCTGAGTCTCAAAACGGTGACTTCGCATGTTGGCGCAGAGGCAAGTAGATCAACTCTCCGGGAGATCACAATGCGACTGATGGGACGTAGCTACGTGAACGGTGAGCCGATTTGCGTGACGGTCGAAGGCGAACGGATCGCGCGAGTTGCCCCCGCGTGGCCGAGTGGCAACGCGGCGGAACTGCCGTGGATCGCGCCGGGGTTGTTCGACTTGCAAATCAACGGCCACAAGGGCGTGTGGTTCTGCGATCCGAAATTGACGAGCGAGCAAGTCGCGGTGGCGCTCGAAGCGCACTTCGCGTTCGGCATCACGCGGCTGTGCCCGACGTTGATCACGGCGAGCTTTGATGCGTTCGCGGCTGGACTCGCGGCGATCCGCAAGGCGTGCGAGTCGCTCTCGTGGGTTGCCAAGATGGTGCCGGGGATTCATCTCGAAGGACCGTACCTTTCGGGCGAAGATGGGCCGCGCGGCGCGCATCCACTCAAGCAAATCCGGCCAGCGGATTGGAACGAGTTCAGTCGGCTGCAAGCCATTTCCGGAAACCGCATCCGGCTGGTGACGATCGCGCCGGAGACGGGCAACGCGGTCGAGTTCATTCGTCGCGCGGTCGCTTCGGGAGTGACCGTTTCGATGGGCCACACGGGCGCGACGCCGGAGCAAGTGACCGCCGCCATTGACGCGGGTGCGACGATGAGCACGCATCTGGGCAACGGTGCTCACGGCATGATTCGGCGGCATCCCAATTACATTTGGGAGCAACTCGGCGACAAGCGGCTGTTCGCGTGCGTCATCACCGACGGGCATCACCTGCCGGCCAGCGTGATCCGTTCCGTCGTGCGAGCGAAATCGACGCTGCACACGATCATCACCTGCGATGCCGCCGGCTTGGCGGGTTGTCCGCCGGGCGTCTATCAAATCGAATCGGGCGATGTTGAAATCCTTCCGGAAGGAAAGATCGTCGTCGCGGCAAGTCCGCAGTTTCTGGCGGGGTCGGCCCAAGAGACCGACGCCTGCGTGGCGTTCGCCATCCAAGCCGCCGAGCTTTCGCTGCGAGATGCTTGGGACATGGCCAGCCGCAACACGGCGCGAGCACTCCAGTGCGAGGAACATCGACTCGCACGCGGCTCGCGCGCGGACTTGGTGCAATTCGATTTCGCGGGTCCGGGCGATCAGATTCGCGTGCGAGCGACCGTCGCCGCGGGCGAACTCCGTTTCGGCGAGATCGCTTAGCGGCGCGCCGCGATATTCAGAAGTCGTGATATTCAGATATCCCGAAGTCGGCCGTCTTGGAAGATCCCGAAGTCGGCTTTTACAGCCGGACCGCCCGCCATCGCAAAAAACGACGCGGCCTTGACAACTTCAGAAGGCATCAGCAATTTGGTTCACCACGTACGCGGGAAATCGACTGTGCCGTCCCTGTGATATCCCGCGTTCCAGAAACTCAACTGTTCGGCGGCTCCGGCAACTCGTCGGCGGAAAATGATAAACCCCGCCGGATCCGTCCGGCGGGGTAAATCCTGAACTTCGCGGTATACCGTGACGGGTTCCCTCCTAATAGTGGCGTCGCCGTCCATGTTATTCGACAACATAATACGCGAGCGCGTCCGTGACTCCGCCGCCGCCGGTGGCCGGAATGGAATGGGCGACAACACAACCAAAGCCTGCGGGCCAGTTTTGGCTCCAGCAAAGGAGTCCATTCCCGGAGTGGCCGCGGAACACAGTCGCGTGGCCTTGATACCGCGACCCATCCGCGGTGAACGTGGCGATCAAAGTGCCGGGAGCGACGGAGCCGCCAACCACGCGCCTGCCCCGGCGCCAATTCTCGCCGTTAGCGCCAGCCGGTCGTGCCAGCGTGACCGCCCGCGCGAAGGCGACGCACTGGTCGGTAGCGCCAACTTGGACGCCGGGCGTCAACGGGACCGCGACGAAATAGGCCCGCGAGCTGGGAAGCTGCGCCGTGAAATTGTTCCACAGCAGATAGCTCCGCCCGTTGTGACGCCCGTAGTTCGGGGAGTTCAGGATGGAGAAATAACCCGAGGGCGTGCGATACTCGGCCTGGACGCCGGCGCTGCCGCCGAAGAACAGGACCAGGGCGGCGACCAGCGGGAGGCCGTCCGACTTGCGGATGGAAACCATGATGAACTCCTTCTTTGCGACAGTCTTGGTTTGGTCGGGCACGTCGCCCGGCCATGTTCACAACCTTAACTGGGGTCGATTTCGGGCAGCAACTTTTCTGCAAAAAGCGCGCGCGGTCGCGGAGTCATGAAATGATCGGTTTCGAGGAAGCGACCCAGATCGATTTCGAGCGGCTCGCCGAAGTTGGAAAATCTTTACGGGGCCACTCCGAAAAAGAAGTAGCGGCGGCCATCGGGGTCAATGCGCGCCACTTCTGGCGACTCAAGAAGGGCAGTCATTTCCCTAGTGAGAAACTTATCGCTCGGGTCGCGCAATACGCCAGAAGCCTCGGCATTGACCCTAGCGACCTAACGGCTAATGAGAATCCAAAATGGGTTTCGTTTCCTTTGTCTGATTTGGCACGGCTTGCAGACTTTCATGCTCAGTTGCGCCGATCGGAAGAGGTTCTGACCATCAGCCGGTCTGTTGACAGCTATGTCCAGGAGAAGTGGATGCTGGAGTGGTCGAACCGGGTGTGGCTTGGAATCCGTGATTGGGACGCCCACAAGAACATCACGTACCCCTATGCCCAACAGCAGATTGATGCCAGACGGCGAGCCAACTTTATCCACCGGCTTGTTTGTCCTTGGGAACTCTTTGAAGCCGCCAAGAATCAGAATGATTATTGGTTAGCGGAGCTTCGGCATGGCATCGGAGAGTATGGGGAAGTCAGCTTGATTACCCCAGTACGCGATTGGGGACGCCTTTGCCGCTCCATCGGAAACCTGCTCCCCTACCAAGCGACTGGCTGGACCAAGGTCACCATCGTCGATTCCGTCCGCATACTCATCCATGTAAACCAGAGCTTCTGTGTCAGCTCCTTCAGTGAAAGTAACGTTCGGAGTCTATTGACCTCAATTGACAGAATCGTCAAAGAAATCGAGCCTTCATTCTTGGGTCGGTCTGACATCCGACCGACGAAGATGAAGGAGGCTTCCTATGAGACGCAGAAACGGGTTGAAACCCTCTTGCGCGAGCCGTCAGATGCCGAGCGTGGCCACTTCTACCTCGACGTTTTCGACAAAATGCTCTCTGGCGAAGAGCACTGGGTTTCAGCTTCAGTGATCCACCGGCGGACTTCGGAGGGTCTTGAAGAAAGGATCGCCAATGAAAGGCGCAGAAGAATTGGATACGTCGCGCTTCGGGAAAGCGAAAACGGTACGTAACAACTGTCTTTCCCTGGCTCGCAGGAATGCAGGCCGAACCAACGGCTGAAGCTGACCGGGGCCGTCATCCTGGTTTTTCGAGCTTCAACGTCTTTGAAGGCGGCTCCGGCAGCTTAGCCGTCGCGTTAGCCGGAGCAATGTCAAATCGCCATCGTCGGTTGCGCCTTACAGCACCGGCGCGAACAGGCGACAGAAGTTTTCGCCGACGACGTGATACCACGGGCGAAGTTGCCAAACCTCCGGCTTGATCCAGAAGGCGTCTTGCAGATCGCGTTCGAACTGCTGTTCCAACTGCTCGGCGAGACGCTTGTCGTACAGGACGACGCCGGCCTCGAAGTTCAGGTGCAAGCTGCGGCAATCGAGATTGGCGGAGCCGACCAGCGACCAGTGACCGTCGATCATCAGCGTCTTCGAATGCAACAGGCCGCGTTGGTATTCGTGAATCTCGACGCCGGACTTCAGCAACCCTTCGTAGTTCGATCGGCCCGCGAGCAGCGTCGAAACATGATTCAAGCGGCCGGATAGCAACAGCCGCACGCGCACACCGCGATAGGCCGCTCCTTCCAACGCTTCGGCGATGGCCGCGGTCGGGACGAAGTACGAAGTCACCAGCAGGACGCGGTCTTTCGCTTCGTTGATCGCCGCGAAGATCAGCGCGTGGAAAACTTCCGCATCGTTGTCCGGTCCACCAGCCAGCGTTTGAGCCGTCACGTCGCCCTGGGCTTCCACCGTCGGAAAGGCCTCATCACGCGTGAGCACGACACCAGTGGCGTAATACCAGTCCTCGGCGAAGACGTGCTGAAGCTGCCAGACGACCGGGCCGACCAAGCGCAGATGCGTGTCGCGCCAAAAGCCGTACACGGGATTGCGGCCAAGGTACTCGTCGCCGATGTTCATTCCGCCGGTGAAACCCACACGTCCGTCGACGACCACGATCTTGCGATGATTGCGAAGGTTCAACGACCAACGTTCGCGAAAGGTCTGACCCGGCAGAAACGTCGCCACCTGAATTCCGGCATCCCGCATCGGCTGGAAGAAACGTTGAGTCAGCCAGAACGACCCCAAGCCGTCGTACAGAAACCGCACGCGGACCCCTTCGCGCGCCTTCTGTATCAATAGGTCACGCAGCCGAGTCCCCGTGTGGTCGGGTTGCCAGATGTAATACTCCAGATGCAACGTCTCGCGCGCGGACAGGATCGCCTGTTCGATCAACCCCAGCATGCGATTCGTGTCCGTCAGGAGTTCGACCTCGTTGCCATGCGTTGGCAAGGTTCCGGCCACTCGCTGCGCCAGCCGCATCAATTGACGCTGCTCCGGCGGCTGATCGTCGCCGGGCAGCCAGACATGCTCGGACGGCTCGGGCATTCGCCCCGCCAGTTGCAACGCCGCCTGTTGTTTCGAACTTTTCCGCCGCTCGACCCGATTGATGCCGAACAGCAGAAACAACACCGCGCCGCCGATCGGCAGAAACACGATCGCCAGCATCCACGCGACGCTGGATGCCGTCTGTCGCTTCTTGACCAGCAACACAACCGGCAACAGCAGCAGCGTCACGACGTAACCGAGCGACGAAATGATCCACGGCAGATAGCTCATGAACTTTCCTAACTCAACCCCGTGTTCCCGCCACGGCGTGCCCGTGCAGCTTGAGCCATCTCGCGCGGCGGACCCAGTAGAACCGGACGGGCAGAAATAGATCGACGACTTCGTCGGAAATCAGCAAGCCGCCAAGCACCGGCAACGCCATCGGAGCCAAGATTTCTCCACCGATTCCGCGCGCGAAAACCATCGGGAAGATGGCAATGATCGCGACGCCTTCGGTCAGCAGCTTCGGTCGCAGGCGATGGACGGCCCCTTCGATGACGGCCTGTCGCAGTTCTTCGAGCGACTGAATCTTCTCCAGTCCACCGCGCTTGTCGATCGCTTCGCGCAGGTAGACCAGCATGATGATGCCCGTCTCGGTCGCCATGCCAAAGCAGGCGATGAA
>CAYSHJ010001254.1:0-1867 GCA_964430385.1 uncultured Planctomycetaceae bacterium | reverse complement strand
TCGTGATCGTCGTGATCAGAGCTCCTTCGAGGCCTTGCAGTTTTAGGCCCTTCGACAGCTTCGGGTCGAGTTGCTGGATCCCGATCCCCAAGTACGCGCGCTTGACTTTGCCGTTCGCGAGGAGTTGCTGACTGATCCACTTGACCATGTTGACCGGAATCGCGAAGCCGATTCCTTCGGAGCCACCGCTGCGGCTGGAGATGGCGGTATTAACGCCGATGACTTCGCCGTTGAGGTTCAGCAGCGGCCCGCCGCTATTGCCGGGATTGATCGCGGCGTCGGTCTGCAGGAAGTCCTCACGATCGGCGATGCCCAGGCCGCGGCTTTTCGCACTGATGATACCGGACGTCACGGTCGTTCCCACGTCGAACGGATAGCCAAAGGCCAAGACCCAGTCGCCAATCTCCATCGCATCGCTGTCGCCAAAGCGCAGGGCCTTGAGTCCCTTCGCCCCTTCGAGTTTCAACACGGCGATGTCGGACTTGTCGTCGATCTTGATTTCTTTCGCGACATATTCCTGACCGTCGGGGAATTTGACTTTCACCTCCTCCGCGCCGCGCACGACGTGACTGTTCGTGATGATCACGCCCGCCTCATCGATGACGAATCCGGAACCCAAACCGCGTGTTTGGGGCGTCTCTCGCTGTCGCGGGCGGTTGCGGAAGAACTCGCGGAACTGCGGGTTCTGTCGGAAGAGTTCGTCGAGTGGCGAGTCGTCGGGCTCATTCAGATCCTGGCCGACGCGAGCTTGTGTCTTGCCGCGAGTTTCGATCGCTACGATGGTCGGCAAAGCATCGCGAGCTACCTCGCGGAAGATGGACGACAACTCCCGAACATCCGCCGCCCGCGGTGCCGCCGTGACAACTCGACGAGGCAACGCATCCGACAGGCTCAATACCAAACAGCTCACGCCCACTACTGCAACCAACCAGGGAAAGGCTTTTCTGAGTTGTGGCATGTTCGTACCTACCTTTGTGAATACATGATGAGACGCCAACAGATACGCGGTCCGCATCGGAATCGTTGGACGTGCGGATGATAAACCCGCACCGCGAGGCATGCCAAGAGGTGGACACAGTGACTCGACACAGTGACTCGACACAGTGACTCGTTGACAATGATTCTCGGCACCAATAGCTTGCCGTCAACCTTGTGCGACTCAGGGCTCTTGGAATCGTGTGCATGCCGGAGATCAACGACGACCGCTCTCTGGACGCTTTGTTAGGCGAATGCCAAACCGCGCTGCAATACCGGTTTCGCGACCGCGAACTGCTCGTGCTTTGCCTCACGCATGCCTCGACAGCGCGAACGCGGTTGGCGTCGAATGAGCGCTTGGAATTCCTGGGCGATGCAATCTTAGGAACTGTCGTCTGCGAAATGCTCTTTCAGCGATTCCCGGAAGCCGCCGAGGGAGAATTGACGCGGATCAAGTCGATCGTCGTCAGTCGTTTGACATGTGCGCTGATGGCCGGTCGGTCGGGTCTGGAGCGGTTCGTGCTTGTCGGCAAAGGGCTGGGCGGCAACGATCGCATTCCGACCTCGATCGTCGCGGGCGTGTTTGAGTCGCTCGTCGCCGGCATCTATCTCGACGGGGGCCTCGACGCTGCGCGGACGTTTTTGGCGCCGCTGGTGATCCCGGAGATCGACGCGGCTTCGGAATGTCTGCACGCGCAGAACTACAAAAGTCTTCTCCAGCACATTGCTCAAAAGACGATGGGTGCGACGCCGATCTATCGCCTGCTCGACGAACGCGGCCCGGATCATTCGAAATGCTTTCACGTCAACGCCGTGATCGCAGGCCGAGCATTTCCCGCGGCATGGGGACCGACCAAGAAGGAGGCGGAACAACTCGCGGCTCAGAACGCGC
>CAYSHJ010001253.1:0-14801 GCA_964430385.1 uncultured Planctomycetaceae bacterium | reverse complement strand
GGAGACCTACGGTCCAGCCCCAGTGCGGGGTCAGGAGACCCGCGCACAGCGCGTCCCAAAGTAGACCGGTCACTCCGTGACCGGAACGCTTCGAGTCACGGAGTGACTCGTCTACTTTCCCGCCGCCCGTTCCTCCTCGCTGCGGCAACGGTCGTCCTGATCCTCGCCGCCGCGATCGTGGCCCGACGCGCCAATCACACCAAATCAGAAATCTCAAATTGGAAATCTCAAATCTCAAATCCCCCGGACAGGCCGAGTCGACCGACTCCACCAACCCCGACCGCCGCGCCGCCGAGTGGACGCTGTTGATCGGCGGCACCATCTCGATCAAAGAGAACGGCGAGTTACGCGGGATGAACACTGGCCGCGACCGGCCCGATGGGGCGTTTGAACTCACGCAGGTGAGTTTGGACGGTAATCCAAAGGTGAGCGATGCGAGTTTGGAACGTCTCGCCGACGATCCGAAGCTCATATTCGTAGACGTCAGGAAGACGAAGGTCACCGAGGCCGGTGTGAAGAAGCTCTCGGCCGCGATGCCGGGGTGCAAGATCGATTGGGACGGTGGCGTGATCGAAGGCAGTCAGAAGTGAGTTGCGATGCAGGCTATACCAGGCCGATCTCAGTGACGTAGCGTGCATGCAGTCACTTTCGTTTTTGCCTTGGTCGCGGAGCGACCGCCGAAGGTAGCCGTGGGTTTCAACCCACGGTGGGCAATCGCGCCAAATCATTTCGTCGCGGAGCGACGATTGAAATGGCTGTCATTTGAAGGCGACCGTATCAAATGCCAACATCACGACCCACGATTCAATCGTCGCTCCGCGACGAACCAATTGCGCGTCATCCGAATCCGTGGGTTGAAACCCACGGCGACCATCGGATGTCGCTTCGCGACAAAACCGCATTCGGTCACAGGTGCTTTTGGACAGTAGCGTTCTCCCCCGATGGTCGTCGTCTGGCGATCTCGTTCTGGGAGAACGGAGCCTCCGCCGGAGTGCAGACCATCCAGCTCGCCAGCGGAGTCGTCGAGAAACGCCTGACCTTCCCCGGCCGAGTCCACGAACTCACCTTCACCGACGACTGCCGCCACCTCATCACCGGCAACGCCAACGCCACCATCTACGTCGTCCGATTGGAACCCGCACCAAAGCCTTCTTCAAAGTAGCCGAGTCACTCCGTGACTTGAACTGTTTTGGCACGGTCTCCCGAACGTGCCACTCGCTGGACCGCTGGATGGCCAGCACGTCAGCCGAACGGCTCGGTCTGTTGCCCGCCGGTCAAGAACACATCTTGCAACAGGAAGACGGGAAGGCTCGCTTCACCAAGGTCGTGACCGACATCTCCCGCGCCTTTGCCTCGATTCCGGGGAGGGGAGGCGGTCACAGAAGAATTTCATGGGATCAGTGCTGTGTTGTTCATTGGCTGGCTTTGATAAACCTTTCTCTTACCGCTCGCACGATTTCGTCGATCTGGTGCAGTTTCAAGAGGAACGGCTCCTTTTCGAGCTTCGCACGCCATTCCACCAAGACTCGATGCTTGCCAGCTTCCTTAGACGCCTGATTGGATTCCTCAATGATCTTCTGGATGATCGCTTCACATTCTTTAGGCTGCATGGGTTCTCCTCCTAGGTTGTTCACTTCTGCCTCTTGATCTCAGCGACATTCGCCACCAGAAAGCCCACTTCGTCGCCGTCAAGTTCGGCGACCGGGGCAACTCCGGAGCTGTCTTGGGATGATGGCGTCCTCACGCAGGATACGCCAGACACGCAAGATATGTTACCACCGCGAACTGCTCGACCGGGAGGGGGTCCGGGCAAATTCTTTGGCGGAGATGGGGCTCCCGTTTTGGAGGAGAATCGCATTCTTCAGCCAGTCACGCCGCTGGTTGCCTTTGACGCTCTTGGCCACGCCGTGAATCGACTTTGTGCCGGCACGAATGTCTTCCACGACTGTCGGCGACAATTGGCCTTCAGCCACGGCCGCGAGAAATTGCTTGCCGGCAGCCGGAACAAATAGAATTGCCGACAGCGAATCGGCCGCGCGTCCTAACGGCACAGCGGCGGACGAAGCATTGGTGTCAACCGCTCGGAGTGACCGAGCAGATAAGTTCAAACCATTTCTTTTCGAGAGAACCAAACCATGAGAGCGCCAACCAACACCACACGTCGTGAATTCCTCGTGCGCACTGCGACGGCGACGGCGGCCGCGTCGTTGGCGACGTTTGTGCCGGCCAGCGTGCTTGGTCGCGAGGGCAGAGTGGCTCCCAGCGAGAAAATCACGCTCGGAGTGATCGGCATCGGTCCGCGTTGCACGTATGACCTGACCGCGATGCTGAAACACGACGACATCCGTTGCGTGGCCATCGCCGAGGTGCAAGCCAAGCGGCGCGAGGCCGGCAAGATGCTCGTTGACAAGCATTACGGCAACAGCGATTGCGTGGTGCTTCGCGATTTTCGAGAACTGCTCGATCGCAAGGACATCGACGCTGTGCTCGTGGCGACGGGGGACCGCTGGCACGCCGCCGCGTCGATGCTCGCGGCCAAAGCGGGCAAAGATGTGTACAGCGAGAAACCGTGCGGCATCACCATTGCCGCCTGTCAGGAACTCGCCAGAACCATGCACGCCGAGAAGCGTGTCTTCCAGGCAGGCACGCAGCGGCGCAGCATTCCGAACTTTCAAAAGGCGGTCGAGTTCGCTCACAGCGGAAAGCTCGGCAAGCTCCACACGTTGCACGCGTCGGTTTATGTCCCCACGCTCGACAACACTTGGCTGCCCGGCGAACCGCAGCCGCCGCGCGACGTCGTTGATTGGAACCTGTGGCTTGGCCCCGCCGCGTGGCGTCCGTTCAATCAGCAATATGTGAATGGGAAGTGGCGCGGGCAGTGGGATTTTGATTCTGGAGCCCGGCTGCTCGACTGGGGTGCCCACACGGTCGATCTCTGCCAGTGGGCCAATCAAGCCGACGACACGATGCCGACCGAGTACGAGCCGACGGAGAAAAACATCGTGTGCCGTTACGCCAACGGCGTGAAGATCATCATCGACTTCCTGACCGAGCCGTTCGGCAACCGCGATCCGCACTACATCACGCGGCTCGGCACCTGCCCGGTTCGGTTCATCGGCGACGAAGGCTCGGTCGAAACGGGAGACGAAGGGGAGATCGTCGCTTCCTCGGCAGCGCTCCAGAAGGAGCTGCCCGATCCGACGAAACGTGTTCGCGGCCTGGATGTCGGTGCTCACTCGCGCAACTTTTTCGACTGCATCCGCTCGCGAAAGGCAACGGCGGCCAATCCCGACGTCATGCGACGCTCCCACATCACCTGCCATGCGGCCGCCATCGCCTGGATTCTGAATCGCAAACTGAAGCTCGACCCGGTGACGGAAGAATTCCTCGGCGACGAAGAAGCCAACCGCCTGCGATCCCGCCCCTCGCGCGACTGGGCAACATAAGTGTTTCTGGACGCGACCACCTGGCTCCAGCATTGGTTGACCAATAACTTGACCGACGCTTGACCAACGGCCAGGCATTGGAGCTTCAGTTGCCGCACAGGATGTCAACTGCCGATGACCACTCGGACATGGCCAGTCTCTCGCGTTGTTTCGATGGCGACATCGACGAATTGTCGGATCACTTCGATGTTGGTGGTGGCATGGCGAGTCAATCGAGTCGTCACGAAAGAACCTCGACCAGCCAGTGCTAGCGGCAGCAGCAGTTGATCGGCGAGGTGTTCGCCGACGGGAGCGCCAGACTTGAGGTGCTCGCGTACTTGAGTGATGGCCTCGTGAGCAACTTGCTCCGATGAGGCTTGTTTGCGGCCGAAGGCCGTGAAGATCTCGGTCAGCGAATCGCTTTCGAGTTCCAACATCACGACGTTACCTGGACCGTGGCCGTGCGGAAGGTCCGGCACGTCGAGACAATCGTCCGGCCAGTTCAAACTCGAAGCGACTGCTTGCCATTCACGTTCGGCGATCACTCGCGGCAAGTTGGAGAGCAGGACACAACATGTGCGGCGACGAATCTCGCCGCGAGTGAGCAACTCCAAGGGCTGCAACTGCTCTACCGGATCAATCGCGACCCGAAAGCAGCCTCCGCCAGCGGGGAAGAAACCGTGCCGCACAAGTTCAACCGAGACCTGCGGTCCCATGCGGTTAATCAGCGGTAAGTAGACTCGTTGCAGAAAGTCGAATGGTGGCGCGGCGGGATTGTGCGTGCCTCCTACAAGCACCATCGTCGATCGGCTTTTGGCGGTAAGCAGCACCGGCAAGATCGTTTGCAGGACCAGCGTCGTGCTGCCGGCTGTGCCGATCGAGAACTGATAGTCTCCCGCGCGGACCTCGCTTGGCTCGAAGGTCAATTGCTTCGAGCCAAGCTCTGCCCCCTGAACCGTCGCCCCACAGATTTCCGCGGCGGCTCGCACGCCCGTCAGATGCTGACGCAACAGTCCGGAGTTGGCGCGGCCGGCTCGAATCCCCTCGATGCGAAACGGCCGGCCTGTCACCATCGACAACGCCAGCGACGTGCGCAGCACTTGCCCGCCTCCTTCGCCCTGCGAACCGTCAATGACCAGAATGTTGTCCATCAGTCATCCGCCTCCGACGAGTCCTTGATGACGAATCGCGCCTTCAACTTGGCGACCGTGCGAGCCAAGCCAGCTTGCTCAACCGAACGCAGCACTTCGCCGAAATCCTTGTACGCGGCCGGAGCCTCGTCCTTCGGATACTGACGGCAGTTGCTGAGGATGTCGTGAGTGTCCATCTCGCTGTCGATCGACTTCTGATCCAACTCCCGGATTGCCCGCTTGCGGCCGAGTGCTCGGCCGGCTCCGTGGTTCACGCTGTAGCAACTCTTCGCGGCACCCGGTTCGGCGACCATGACGACACTGCCGTCGCGCGGGTTGCCCGGCAGTAGAATCGGATGGCCGGTCGCCTCGTACCGAGTTCCCTTCAGCCCGTGATGTCCCGCCGGGAACGCACGAGTCGCTCCCTTGCGATGCACCCACGAGACCTCGTTGTTGACGACCTCGCGCCGCGCGATGTTGTGACTGATGAAATACACCAACTCTCCTTTCATGCCGGGCAACACTTCCTGAAACGCCTCCAGCACGAGCCCGTTGATCAGCAGATGATTGACCGTCGCGAAGTTCGCTCCCAATGCCATGTCATCCAAGTACGCATTCGCCTCGTCGGTTCCCAACGGAGCGTAAACCAACTCGCGGTCTCCACCCGGCAACGGGATGTCCCACCGCTTGAACTTGTCCTGCAAAGTCTTGAACTGTCCCGTCGCCAGCCGGTGCCCCCAACCCCGCGACCCGCAATGCGACAAGAACGCCACGCAGATGTGCTTGAGGCCAAAGACGTCCGCAACGGACATCGAATCGCCTTCCACCAACTCCACCGCTTCGCACTCACCGAAGTGATTGCCGCCGCCGTATGAGCCAAGTTGTTCGACCTTCTTGACGAACCGCTGGCCCTCGTCACCGTTGAGATCGCCGACCAAAAGATCGACGCGCTTCTCCAGCGAACCGTTCGAGCCGTCGTGACCGACATGATGCGAGTCCTCGCAGTAATCCGCCCAGTGCGGCGGGATGCCGAGCGTTTCGCACACCTCGCGCGACGCTCCCTCAATCACGATCTTCCGGCCGAGCGAGCCGCTGACTCGCCGAGACTTCTTCACCGACCGCTGCCCTCTTCCAGCTCCGGTCGGGGTCCGTTCGATGATGGCGTCGATCAGCGCCCGCCGCACCGGCCGATCGGCAATTTGCTCGACCGGCAGGTCCGTCTGCAACAGGCTCATCGAGCACTTGATGTCCACGCCCTCCGCCCTGAAGACTTCCGCCAGCCGCCTATGGGTTTCATCGTATGACGTGCGTGTGCCGGTATCACCGCTAAGCCGCCCTCCTCTTAAACGACTGCACGAGTCCACCGACAGAGGATTGGACTTCGATTTTGTCGCGTGTCCGAAATATGTCGCCTAGCTGCAAAAAGCTTCGGGGGGGATGCCTGCCGCGGTGCATCGACCTGCCGCCAGCATACCTCTCGACCAGAGTGTACGCTCCACGAGCACACGCAGGAGAGTTTCCAGATCCGCCTGAGCCGCGCGGCATTCCAAGATTCCGATGGCCCGCGCAATGGCCTCCAGAGTGCAAAGGTTCTGGTCGCTGCGTTGAGCTCGCAGGTGGTACTCGGAAAGAGGCCCCGGTGGCAGCCGGACATGAGGGATGCCGACCAAGCCTGGCTCGCGACGAACGAACTTTTTGGTTTGCCTCCAGCTTGCATCGGGCACGATCAGGTTCACCGGTCCCGACAGGCGGGACACAAAATCGGTCGTCAGTTCAACGGCTCCTGAATTGGGATAGAGCAGAAGCGAGGGCCGCCCCGGCTGAATCAACCCGCCTGACGACATCCGCTCGTCTCGTCGGCCGTGAATGCGGACTTCGCTGTTCTTCAGCGCCTTGGCCGCCAGCCTCGCCGTGTTGGTTGTCAGCACTTCCTCGCAGGTGTGCATGAGAATGATCACGCGAGTCTGAAGTACAAGCTGCGGAATCATCGCGCAGAAACAAAGCGGCTTGCGGATTTCACAGCCCGGGCAACGGTGTGCGGAAAGGACAGGTCGCATTTGTCGCCTTCGTGAGTTGAGTCGACCCTTTGGCTGGGAATCATCTCGATCGTCGATCTTATCCGATCCTCGCCGCCACCATCACCGCCAAGCCATCCATGTTGCTCGCGATAGGGGTAGTGATCAGTTCTTCGATCGCTTGCCCCAGAGCCTTCCCGAGCTTGATCAGCCGCTGACGCTCTTCGGGACTCACACCAGTGATGCGTAGAATTGCCAAATCCACCTGGCAGCTTTGAATTTCTTCCATTTCGAGCTCACACTCTGGTGGAATGAGTTCCTGACCGCCGCTTTGCACCACAATCCAGCCTAGTCTCAGCAATGGTTTTTCCCTAAACGCGCAAAGAAGCAGACTTCATCATGCCCCACAAAATTTCCCGGCGTCGATTTGTTCAATCCGCCGCTGCGATCGGCATTGGCCTTCCCACAATTGTGCCATCGGGAATATTGGCGGGCCAATCACCAAACGAGCGATTGTCGTTTGCGTGTATTGGGATGGGTGGCCAAATGCGAGGCTACTTGATCCCGGAACTCGCGAAAATCGATCAGCAAATCGTCGCCATTTGCGATGTCGATAAACGACAACGCGATAGTGCCCTGCAACTCAAGGGGCTGACCAATGCCAGGGCGTATCACGATTACCGCGAGTTGCTCGAAAAAGAGACCGGCGTTGATGCGGTGATCGTCGCCACGCCGGACCATTGGCATGTGCCGATTTGCCGAGCGGCGTTGCAGGCCGGCAAGCATGTTTATTGCGAGAAGCCGCTGGCTCATTCCATCGCTGAATGTCGCGCCTTGGAGAAATTAGCGAAGAGTCATCCCAAGTTGGCGACCCAGACAGGAAATCAAGGCTGCTCAACCGAGGGCTTTCGGCGGAGCTTTGAGGTCATCCAATCCGGGTTGCTTGGCATGATCACCGAGGTCCATGTTTGGCATCCGGCTCATGGTTGGCCCAATGGCGTCGATCGTCCTGCCAAGAGCGACCCGATTCCCGAAGGACTCGACTGGAATTTCTGGTTGGGCTCGGCTCCGGCACGCCCCTTCAACAACGAGATCTATCATCCGGGCAAGTGGCGCGGCTGGTACGACTTCGGTGGTGGTTCGATGGCCGACTTCTGCTGCCACGGTTTTCAATTGGCGTATCGAGCATTGGAACTCGATGCTCCCTCGCGCATCGAAGCGACGGGCGAAGATCTGGGACACGAGTCGTACCCGACTCGCTGCACCGTGACGTTTGGCTTCGCTGCCAAAGGCCAGCGAGGGCCAGTCAAACTCTTCTTCTACTCCGGGGACAAACACGTTCCGCCGGATCACATCACCAAAGGCCCGGTCGGTTCGACTGGCTGCCTGATTGTGGGTAGCGAAGGAACCCTCTCTGCCGGACTTTGGAACACCGACTGCAACATCCGCCTGAAAGGTGCGAGTGACTTCCAGGGAGCCAATCAGCCCGAGGTGGCCAAGATCGCGAAGACTCAACCTCGGATTGATACCGAAGTGCTCAAGTGGGATCCCAAACGCGCGGCCAAAGGGGAGCGTCCTCGATGGAGCCAAGTGAATAACTCGCACATGTTCGAGTGGGTGTTGGCCTGTGCTGGCGACGCGAAGTCGTACTCGCCGTTCGAAATCGGAGCCCGCATCACCGAAATCGGAATGCTCGGCGTGTTAGCTTTGCGCCTGCAAAAGCCAATCGTTTGGGACGCGGAAAAACGTCAAGCGGTGGGTCTGCCCGAGGCCGATGCGATCATCGATCCCAAGCCGTCGACCGACAAGTACTTGTCGCGCTAATGACCGGCCATCGAGGGACTCGAAGAAATTCATCGAAGGCGGCACAGGCTCTTGGAATCTGAAGAGGATGAAAAAATCATGACTCCTCGACAAGAATATCTAAAGTGAGCGTCCAACGCGGGCCTTTTGCAACTGAGCAGCCTGCACCATCATGTGATGGACCGTATCTTCGTCGATTTCAGTGATGGATTTTCTTTTGACGATGTTTTTCAGAAAAACGTGGCAGAACCCATCATCGTCGATGATGTCGCGATGGCCGGAAATATCGGTCGGGTAAAGCTGGTCGTCATCAGAGCTCTCGATGGACTCGTGGCGGTTGGCTTACTCAGAGAATCCGCATCAGACCAAAAACGATATCATTTTTGTTGGACTCCACCGACGTAAGGAAGACCATGTCTGGATGGGTTTCTCAACACCGATCAACAACAGAGTGACCAACGCATGAAGACTTTTCGCTTCTTCGCCTTGCTCGTTGGGATGCTTTCACTCGCCACCTGCGAGGCTAGGGCCCCGTTTCTGACGATCGACGGCCAAGCAGGACTCGGCCAAGGTCAGCACATCGTCTTCGTCACGGGCGAGGAGTATTACCGCTCGGAAGAAGGCATGAGCATGTTTGCCAAGATCATGGCTCGGCATCATGGCTTCCGCTGCACGGTGCTGTTTGCGATTGATCCGGCATCAGGTCACATCAATCCCAATCGCAACAACAACATTCCCGGACTGGCCGCGTTAGAGACTGCCGACTTGATGGTGATCTTCGCTCGGTTTCGCGAGTTGCCTGACGCGGACATGAAGCACATCGTGGACTATGTCAATGCGGGCAAGCCGGTGCTGGGCATTCGCAACGCGACGCATGCGTTTCGTTATTCGCCGCAGAGCGGCAGTCGCTACAAAAGCTGGGACTGGCAAAGCAAGGAATGGCCGGGCGGATTCGGCCAGCAGATCCTGGGTGACAGCTGGATCGCTCATTACGGCCAGTTCCAAAAGGAAGCGACGCTGGCTCACGTCAACGTGACGCAGCGCAATCACGCGGTGCTGCGAGGTGTCGCGGACACGATCTTCTGCCACACTGATGTGAACTCGGTCGAGCGACTCACGGCGAATGACGTCGTGCTCTTTCACGGTCAGGTTCTCTCGGGATTGAAGCCGAACGATCCACCCGTGACCGACAACCGCAAAGACACTCGCATGCCGTTTGCCTGGTTCAAGACCTACACCACTCCTTCAGGCAAACAAGGCATCTCGTTCACAACGACGGCCGGCGCGTCTTTGGATTGGCTCAGCGAAGACCTGCGGCGACTGATGGTCAACGCGATGCTGTCGCTGACCGGCCATGAAAAAGAGATCCCCAATAAGACCAATGTCTCTTTCGTAGACGACTACAACCCCAAGTCCACGGGAGCCATTGCCGACTCCGTTTGGGCCGCCGAGAAGCTGACTCCGGCAAGCTTCGCGATCAAGAACAAGAACGAGTGACCTATAAAAAACTCCGTGTTCACCCACCGCTTCACACGCATTTCAAAGGATTTCGACAACGATGCCCAACAAAGTTCTGGTTGCTACGGCTTGGTTGGTTTTCTTCACGGCACGATTGGGGTTTGCGGCCGATGCCGCGGACTGGCGCTCGTGGCGCGGGCCGCTGGGGAATGGGAGCGTCGAACAGGGGAGCTATCCCGTGTCCTTCGGCGCGGACAAGTATCTCTGGCGTACCGAGTTGCCGGGCAAGGGTTGTTCAACGCCAATCGTGCTCAACGGGATGATCTACCTGACATCCCCAGCCGATGGGAATGACGCACTGCTCGGCTACGACTCCCACGGCACCGAGAAATGGCGAGCGGTCTTCGGCAAGGAGAACGCTGGCAAGCATCGCAACGGTTCTGGAAGTAATGCGTCGCCGGTCACCGACGGAAAGGCTGTCTTCGTCTTCTTCAAGAGCGGCACGTTCGCAGCGGTGGAACTCGATGGAAAGGTCCGTTGGAAGACCGACCTCGTTGAGCGATTCGGGAAGGACACCCTGTTTTGGGATCATGGCACTTCGCCCGTGCTGACCGAGAAGTACGTCATCATGGTTCGCATGCACCAAGGGGAGTCGTGGCTGGCCGCATTTGACAAAGTGACTGGCGAAATGGTTTGGAAGGTCGCTCGCAATTACAAGACGCCGACGGAATGCGATCACGGCTACTCAACGCCCTTGGTCATTCAACACCAGGGGAAGGAGTCGATCCTGGTCTGGGGAGCCGAACATCTCACGATTCACAACGCGACCGATGGGGAGGTTAATTGGTCGTGTGGCAACTTCAATCCGGACGGCAACAAGTTGTGGCCGGCGATCGCGACGCCGGTGATCGTGGGAGACATGGTGGTGATCGCGTACGGTCGCAACGATCGAGGAATTCCGCGACTGCATGGGATCCGGCTGACGGGAAGTGGTGATGTCACGCAGACCAATCATGTGTGGAAACGAGACGATGTCGGCACGTTCGTCCCAACTCCGGTGGTCTACAAAGGCCGAGTCATCCTAGTCCGAGACCACGGTGAAGTCGCGGGCATCGACCCCGTCACTGGCAAGACGATTTTGACGGGCACATTTCCCAAGAACCGGGCAAACTTCTACGCCTCGCCGCTCATCGCCGGAGACGATCTGTTCGCGCCGCGCGAGGATGGAACCGTGTTTGTCGCGCGCGTCGCCAACGACAAATTTGAATTGTTGTCCGAGAACAACATGGCCGAGTCCATCATCGGCTCACCCGTCCCGGCCTCGAACCGCATTCTCATCCGCGGCGAAAAGCATCTGTTCTGCATCGCCTCCGAGTCATCGTCGCAGCGATAGCCAGCCATCTGCCGCACTTCGATCTTGTGCCGCATCAGATTGCCGACCAATTCTCGAGCCTCAAACATTGGTGAGTTCCATGCGTCAGCTTGCACAGCTCTGTGTCATTCTTTTTGAGGTCGTCCTGGTTGGTACGGTCTCTGCCCAAGAGTCGCCGTATGTGAATCCTCTGACCGCCGATCCGCCGTACTACCGAGTGCGCTACGAAGGCTCGTCGCAGGCAGGCGAACTGGTCTATCCGGTGAGCTTCACGGTTTGGATTCGGCCGGAGGTCAAAACGCTGCGCGGGTTGATCGTGCATCAGCACGGCTGCGGCGAAGGCTCGTGCAAGTCGGGGCAGACCGGTGCGTTCGATTTGCATTGGCAGGCATTGGCCAAAAGGCACGACTGCGCGTTGATCAGCCCGGTGTATGAGCAGCCGGAGAAAGCCAACTGCCAGTTGTGGTGTGATCCTCGCAACGGCTCGGACGTTGTGTTTCAGAAGTCGCTGACCGAACTGGGCGCGAAGTCGAGTCATCCGGAATTGGCCACCGTGCCGTGGGCCATCTGGGGACACAGTGGCGGCGGACATTGGGCGGGCGGCATGACGTTGCTGCACCCCGATCGAGTGGCCGCCGCCTGGCTGCGTTCGGGAGTGCCGCCGATCACCGCCGCCGAAGACAAGCCCGCGCCTTACACCATTTCGGACGCGGCCTGCCAAGTGCCAGTCATGTGCAATCTCGGTACGAAGGAAGGTGTCACGGATAAAGAAAGTCGCTTCGCCGGAGTGTGGCCGGGAAACGAAGCCTTCTTTCTCGCAGTGCGGGCCAAAGGGGGACTCATCGGCGTGTCGATCGATCCGTTGTCGAGCCATGATTGTGGCGACCAACGCTATCTGGCGATGCCGTGGTTCGATGCTTGTCTGACCGCGCGTTTGCCTGGGAAGAGTGGCGATCCGTTGAAGCCGATGTCGAGCAAAGATGGCTGGCTTGCTCCGCTCAATGCCGGTGATGCGAATGTCGTGGCTCCCGTGCCGGCCGCAAAGTTCGCAGGTGCATTGGAGAAATCCGTGTGGCTCCCGAATGAGACTGTGGCAACCGCCTGGACGCAGTACGTCAAAGACTCGGCAGTGACCGATACCACGCCTCCGCCTGCTCCAACGAACCTGCGCGTCGCAGGCAATGTGCTGACTTGGACCGCCGAAGCCGACCTCGAAAGCGGTCTCGCCAGCTTCCTCATCGAGCGTGACGGACAGTTCCTGGCCAACGTTCCAGAGCAAGGCCAAAGCAAAAACCCCTTCGGTCGCCCGATCTTCCAGAACCTCTCTTACAGCGACACTCCCACGCAACCGCTGGCCGAGATGCGATTCACTGACGCCAAAGCCGAAGCCGGCAAGACGCATCAGTACCGAGTCATCGCCGTGAATACAGTCGGCCTGAAGTCGAAGTAGACCCGACGAGTATTCAATCCACTGCCCACCGTATCGGTTCTCAGCGAGGAATCGCGTTTGGAAGTGAGTTTCGCATGTCGTCCGAGAACCTGCCCGCGATTGGAAATCAGTCCTTCGAATCGCTGAAACAGATCACTCCGCACGGGGCCGAATACTGGAGCGCTCGTGATCTGCAACCGCTGCTGGGTTACAACCATTGGCGGAGTTTCGAGAAGGCGATCACCAAGGCCATAAACTCTTGTGAGCAATCTGGAAACGAGCCGGATCATCATTTTGCGCGCGCGCGCAAAATGATCGCGGTCGGCAAGGGCGGTCAGCGAGAAGTTCTCGACTTTCAGTTGTCCCGTTTCGCCTGCTACTTGATTGCTCAGAACGGCGATCCTCGAAAGCCGGAGATCGCGCTGGCGCAGAAGTATTTTGCCATTCAGACGCGGCGGCAGGAACTCTCCGATCAGCAGGCCGCAGACCTGGAACGCTTGGAGCTTCGCAAGCAGGCGTCCGAAGAATTCAAGATGCTGTCGGGAGCAGCGCGACAGGCGGGAGTTCAGAACAAGCACTTCGGCGTTTTTCACGACGCGGGTTACAAGGGGCTGTACGGTGGCCTTGGCAGCGAGGCCATTCGACTGCGAAAGCGAATTTTCGCCAAGGACAACTTGATGGACCGCATGGATGCGACCGAACTCGCGGCCAATCAATTCCGCATGACGCAGACTCGCGAGAAACTGGCTCGCGAAGGCGTTTGCGGCGAGCAGCGTGCGATCCAAACGCACAACGATGTTGGCAAGGAAGTCCGCGCCGCGATTCAACGCATCGGCGGCACATTGCCAGAAAACATTTCCCCCGCCGAGCACATCCAGCAAGTCGAGGAGCGAGTGCAGAGCACGTCGCCCAAGCTGGTGCTCGATGACTCCGACGCACGCGGACTATCGCAGATACCGAGCGGTTCAGGCACGACGACAGAACCGGACATACCGCCCGCTTAACCGATGATTCCTGCCAACGCACTTTCGAGCATGTCGTAACGAGCCAGTCCTGATCTGAGTTCGTCACCGATTCCAGTCTCGCCCCACATGGCTCCGGAGAACTGACCGCACACCGCCCCAGTGGTGTCGGCGTCATCACCTCAGACGACTTGGTATTGGTGAAGGGTGGCTCCGGTAGCCGCTTGTTTCGCAAGGCTCACCAAATCAGTTCTGTGGGCCAGGATCGTGCGGGCAATCCGCTCAAAGTGCTGTCGCCACAAATGCAGAAAGTGTTCGGCACTTTTGATGGGCACATCTCGATTCAACGAAGTCCGCCTCGCTGGGTAGACCCGGCATTTGTGGACCGGGCAATCGGGTATCTGAAAGACCTGGAGTAGACTGGCTGAGATCGAACGAATTCGGGGTCGACCCATGTGGATTTTCACCAAGCACGGATTCTTCAGTGCGGTCTGCGCCCGACAAGGGAACGGCAAGCACGGCCAGCCCGTCGATCTTGACCGCATCATGGTCCGAGCACGGATGCGTTCGCATCTTGAATCGCTCAAGGACCGATTCGCTGACCTGCTCGGTCAGTGTGAGATTCAGGAGTCTGCCGGGACTGACTACGCCTTTCGTTTGTTCGTGCAGAAGTCTGCATGGACGCAGGTGCTTTCAGGGCTGGCCGAGGAAACCGACTACGACAACTTCAAGTCAGAAGTCGCTCGTCACCAGGGACGCAAAGGAGTGGCTTACGAACATTCGCTGCACGAGGTTTGGTCGGTGATGAACCAGCTTCAGAAGTAGCGACTACAGGAGACCCGTGGTTGAGACGCTGGTGGTCGATGCGAACCGGCTGCTTTCGGCACTGCTCGGCGGGCACCGGTATTGCACGGTCTCATTTGACTCAACTTCGACAGGTCATTTTCGCAAGTCTCATTCTAATAGCGGGTTGCGAATTCGTGAACCGTCGTTGGCACTACAGAGCAGCTCCTTGAAGTATGGGATTTAGTAGACTTCGGTACGCGGTGCGGATGGCGGGGCCTAGTGCCACGCCGGCCGCTTGGATCGCCTTGCCCGCGTCTCCACGCGGCGCCGTTCGCACCATGTACGACTTGTCGCTCGCCGTGATCTTCAGTTCTTGGAGATCATCCAAATCGTCCAGAAGTGGTCGCCATTCCACATCGCC
>CAYSHJ010001252.1:0-13364 GCA_964430385.1 uncultured Planctomycetaceae bacterium | reverse complement strand
TCCCCTGTCCCCTGTCCCCTGTCCTATCCCCTTTTCCCCTGATATCAGCCATGACCAACAGCCGATACACCGGATTGGACGGAGTCATTGCGGGCAGGACCGCGATCAGCACGCTCGACGGTGGATTGCACTATCGCGGCTATGCGATTGAAGAGTTGGCTCGCGATGCCACGTTCAGCGAAGTCGCGTACTTGCTCTTGCATGGCGAACTGCCCAGCCAAGAGCACTTAGCTGATTTTCGAGCCATTCTGGCGGAAGCGGTGGAAGTCCCCGAGCCGGTGATCGAACTGCTGCACGAGTTGCCGTTGCACGTCGCGCCGATCGACGCCTTACGCACAGCCGTCAGCGCGCTGGCTCACTTTGATCCGGAAGCGAGTGAAGTCACGGAAACGGCCAATCTTGGCAAGGCGATTCGATTGCTCGGTCAGATTCCCGTGTTGATCGCGGCGCGACATCGGCTGACGCGCGGGTTGGAGCTTGTCACCTCGGACCCGGAACTAAGTTTCGCCGGTAATTTTCTAGCGCTGCTTCAGGGAGAAATCCCCTCGGCCGCGCACGAGCGTGCGTTGCAGACGTCACTGATTTGTTATGCCGATCATGATTTCAATGCGTCGACATTCACGGCCCGCATCGTGGCCTCGACCGGTTCTGATTTACATTCGGCCGTGACCGCCGCCATCGGCGCGCTCAAAGGCCCGCTGCACGGCGGGGCCAACGAGCAAGTTTGGGAGGTCTTGCAGGCGGTCGACTTGCCCGCACATGCCGAGAAGTTCGTCCGCGACGCGATCGCCAAGAAACGTCGCATCGCGGGCTTTGGACATCGCGTGTACCGCGAGCGGCCGGACCCGCGCGAGGTTCTGCTCGCGGAAGTGTGTCGCGAATTGGCGGTGACCGACGAGCAACATCGACTGGAAGACTTGGCCAACGCGGTCGCGGGAGCGATGTGGCGGCAAAAGCAACTGCGGCCGAACGTCGATTGGCCAACCGCGCGGCTGTACCACGACCTGGGCTTGGAATCGGAACTTTTCACGCCGCTGTTCGTGGCCGCGCGTGTCGTCGGCTGGGCTGCTCACGTGATCGAGCAGCAACAAGATAACCGCCTGATCCAGCCGCGATCACAGTACATCGGCCATCCAACGCGGAAGTTTGAGCCGCTGAGAAAGCGATGAGGGAAGTTCGTAGTTCCGCCTTCAGGCGGAGCCTCGCATCGCACAGCGACCGCCTGAAGGCGGAACTACGAACGTTACTTAAACAGTCCGCCGAGTGTTTGGATCAGCCAACTGTTCATCGGGCTGTATTCCTGCCAACCCCACATGCTGCGAACGAGATCAATCGAAGCCATGCCGCACAGGAACATCAGCACGGACGAGACGGTGAGCGTGCTGACGACACCCGCTCCCCAGGGATACTCGATCGGTCCGACGGCCTTAGCGGGCGCTACCTCGAAGTCTCCGGCACTTTCTTCCTCTTCCGCCTCCTCACCGAACGCATCGTCTCCAGCGAAAACGTCCTCGACCGCTTCGGGCTCCTCTTCGGCACCCTCTTCGAAATCGAAGGCTTCTTCGTCTTTTACTTCCTTTTTCTTGGCCATCGCGGCTCCGACGTCGTCGGTGTCGTCGTCGTCGTCGAACAGCAAGACACTGGTTTTCGCGACGCTGCCGGCATCGGCCGAGCCAATCTCGAAATCGCTTTCTTCCCGCTCGGCCTCGGCTGTCGGGACTTCGAGCATCGTGTCGCCCATCCCCTCGTCGTCGTCGTCTTTTTTACGCTTCGACCGTTTCATGGCGGGGAGCGTTTCCGTCATTTGCAGGTCGCCATCGTCATCCTTCAAGGCGATGCCGCTGTCGGAAATAGTCTGATCCAGCGCGAGACCATCGTCCTCGTCATCGCCCAGCGCGATGCCACTGCCTTCGTCGCCCGCCTGCAAGGCGATTCCACTGTCGTCCGCCAACGTGATGCCGTCTTCATCTTCGTCTTCGTTGAACAGTGAGATGCCGCTGTCGTCTTCCGGGCGCTCCAACGACAATCCACTGTCCGCAGCCCTCTCGAGCGCAATGCCGCTCAGACTGGTCAGAGCAATGCCACTGTCCTCCTCCGACAAAGAAATCCCGCTGTCCGCCGCGCTGAGCGTAACATCGCTGTCTTCCAGCAGCACGGAGGAACCTGTGCCATGCGGGCCGCTCTTCTGACTGTCGCCGGATTCCAGTGACAGTCCGCTGTCGTCGCTCAGCACGGCGACATCGCTGTCACTATCCGGCGTTTTGGTGACGCGGGATTTCGGACCAAACCGGGCATCATCGAGTAGACGCACATCGCTATCAGAGTCCGCCGCGAGCAACCGCACGTCGCTGTCGCTCTGCGACCCCATCGGCACTCCCTGTTCTTCGTCATCCGCCAGATGCACGTCGCTGTCGGAGTCCTCGTCGGCGACGAGCATGACGTCGCTGTCGCTGTCCGCTTCCGGCACATCTCCCTTTCCCGGAGCGAGCTTGACGTCGCTATCGCTGTCCGCCGCAGAAGCGGACCTCGCGGCGTCACCCAAAAACGTCACGTCGCTGTCTGAATCCGGCAACGCCGGCTTGATCGCGCTATCGCCCGCAGTGGCCGCGTTCATGAAGAGCCGCACATCACTGTCCGAATCGGAAAGATTGATTTTGACGTTGCGATTGGGGACGTCCTTCGACAGCCGCACGTCGCTGTCCGAATCCGAAGTATTGATTCTTACGTCGCTGTCGCTGCCAGCATCGGCGGGCAGTCGCACGTCGCTGTCGGTGTCCGCCATCTGCAACAGCACGTCAGGACCGCTTTGATGTTGCGGGCTCAGTCGGTCGTCCATCACCAGCTTAACATCACTGTCGGAACTGGCGGCGGAACTGGCGGCGGAACTGCCGGGTTTCTTGGTGCCGAAGTTTTCGAAGATGTTGCTGCCAGGATCCCGAATATCGGCACTCGCGGCGCTCAAGCGACGAATGATCGACGGCGCATCGTCCGTGCGAGGCGAGTCGTCATGCAAAACCGAGTCGGCATCATCGTCGACCATGGGGACGTCGGGATCCGACGACGGTTGTCGGCGACGTTCGAGTTCGTCGACGTCATCGGCCTTGAACTTGAATGTCCCGCGGTCGGCGAAGCCTCGGATTTCGCCTTTCCCGCGGAGGCGATTCAGTTCGTCCTTGGTGAGCCCCAGTTGCTCTGCGGCTTCTTCGATCGTGAGGTAACGTTTTGCCATGGCTCAGCAACTCCACTCGTGCCTCTGAATCGTCGTCGCACTGTTACGGGAGGGCAACCGATCTACGCAAATCATTCTTGGCGAGCCGGTTGTGAGAAAGCGATTAACGATTTTAGAGACCCTCTGACAGTCAGCAAGCAGATTCTTTCAAGGGCTTCGAGAATCTTTCCAATCTCAACGTCGGGCGAGTTCTGGTGGCGACGGAAAAATCACCAGATTCGCCTTGGCACGAATTTCTGTTATGGATATAAACCCGCCGCTTCACATAGGCGAGCAAGCCATATCACACCTTCGGGAGTCCTTCCCGTCTTCTCTCGGCCTGAAGCACCTTCAATCCTCACTTTGCCCTCCGATCCCACTTTTCTCCGACTTCTCTGCCTATCGCTCCTTCTTGTCGCAACACGTCAATCCCCTGTGACATGACGTGGACCGCGAGAAGACGCCCCGCCGACTTCCAACGGAGCCCACCCCATGTCCCATTTTCTCCGGAACAGTTTGACGATTTGGTGCCTCTTCGGATTGCTCATGGTGCCGCTGGCCGGCTGCTGCTGCGTCCCTTGTCAAAATATGCCGCTACGGCAGAGTCAATATCGCGGGAACCAACCTTGGAACCAGAGCAGGTCCATGCCCCCGGAATCCGACCAGTACAAACGGATGCTCGCTCAGTTGCAACAGCAGAATGATCAGCTCAAAGGCAATCTCGACCTCGCCAACAAGCGGTTGGACAAC
This sequence comes from uncultured Planctomycetaceae bacterium, assembly GCA_964430385.1. Classification (GTDB taxonomy): domain Bacteria; phylum Planctomycetota; class Planctomycetia; order Planctomycetales; family Planctomycetaceae; genus CAYSHJ01. The sequence continues at coordinate 9,406 of CAYSHJ010001252.1, read as the reverse complement.
CTGAACAACGAACGCGCTCAACTGAACGAGAAGTTCAGAGATGCGCTGACGTCGGGGCAAAATCCGCTGTCGGCCGACGCCAATGCCCGCTTCCAAGACCTCGAACGTCGTTTCCCAGGATTCCAGTTCAATTCCGACACGGGCGTCAGCCAACTCGATTCGGATCTATTGTTTGAGTCCGGCAGTGACGAAATTCGGCCGCAAGCCGAGAACGCCATCCGCGAAGTCGCCACAATCCTCAATGAGGGCGCGGCGAGACAGCTTCGCGTGCAGGTCGTCGGCCACACCGACGATCGGCCGATCGTGAAAGGCAACACTAAACAGCATCATCCCACGAACTGGCATCTGTCGACCAACCGCGCCAACTCCGTGTTGCTGGTGTTGAAGAAACACGGCATCGACGAACGCCGCATGCGATCCGCCGGCGCGGGAATGTTTGAAAGCGTCGGCGACAACAAAGACCCGAAATCCAGATCCAAGAATCGCCGCGTCGAGATCTACGTCCTGGCTCCCGATGCCAAAGACGTCGCCGCGATTCAAGACCAGCCGAACGAGTGATCGTCACTCACTGGCAACGTCTCGGAAGTCAGCCAGCCCCGATCCGTTTCACACAATTCGGGGCATTTTTCAGGGAGCGTCAGCCAGCCGCAAACCGGCCTGTCGTCCGACCGGCGAGAGCTGATACAGCATGCCGCCGGTGCGTCCCGCGATTTCGACTTGCAAGAATCCGTGCGCGATCAGTTTTCCGTAAATGCGAGTCATCTGCTCGGGAGCGACGCCGTCGACTTCTTTCAAACGGGGCCGCCAGCCTTGCGACCCAAGCTCTGACATTTCCGAGTCCGCCAAAGTTTGTGGATCCCACGACTCCGCATAGGCCTGTAAGACGCGCTGCCAGTCCGGATTTGCCTGCAACAGGTCGAGTTCAAGATCGAGCATGCCGCAAAGTATCGACCGACGTCAGCCGATTTGTCAGTCGAGCGCGATCCGCCAACACGACTCACAGGACCGCCGCATCGACGATGATCCGAACGACGCTCGCGATCGACACGTGAGATCCGATTCCTACGACACTCGCGATTCGCGTGGTTGCGACAACCTGACGCGCCGTCACAGCCGATTCGCTTGGCCGATTCCAAAGCCGCCGCATCCAAAGCCGCCGCATCCAAAGCCGCAGTCACATGTTGGTGCGCGAGTCAGCCGCTGCTCCCAAAACAGTGCTGACCGCCACGTGCAGTGCGGTGTCGTGCCGGTGATCTTTCGAGTACACCCGGAAAATCGAAAAACTCGTCGGCAGCGACCGAAACAGTTCGTCGTCGTGCAATTCGCGCGGCGCGCCGTCCGCGGGGTCGAGCAGATAATTCTGGCCGCAGGCCGGAAGCCGACCGCTCGGACGGTGATAATGTCTAGCCACGTCGATTTTTAGCGGAATCTCTTTTAAGTTGCCCGGCAATTGCGAGCGGATGCGTTTCTCGACCAACTCCGGCTCAGAAAAAATCGTCGTCCGCTCGACCTGACCCGCGTGAAAATGAAACGTCCGCTCGCACGCCATCTTCCAGGCGACGTTTCGAGACAGCAGTTCATCCCAAAGTTGCCCCAATTGACTCAACTCGGGATCAGGACTTTGTGACCAACGCTGGACGTCGACCAAGAATGTCGATTCCGTGAGCCGTCGGTATTCGTCCAAATGCTCCAGCGGGTTCATCGGCCGGCCGTCGCCATCACCGAACAGTCGCAGCATCGTGGGCGCGAAGAGCTCTTCGAGCGCCAAATCGAGTGCCCGTACCGTCCGGTGGAAATAAATTGTGCGAAACAGATTCGCTCGAGTTTCAATAAAGTTGATCAACGTCGGCAGCCCGCGGACATGAATCGTCAAACCTTCCGAGGTGAAGAAGCTGTAGTGCAACAGCCGTGAAAGATCGAAGGCCTTCGTGTTGTAGCCGGTCATGTATGCGTCGCGCAGCACGAAGTCCATATTGTCCACGGTGTAGATGCCGCTGAAGAGCGATCTCAGCAGCCGCAGCCACACGGGATGACCTTGTTCATGTTCGGGCTGGCCGGTCGGACGTCGAATCAACCAGGCGATTTGTCCGGGGTCCAACTCTTCCAGCGGTCCGAGTTTGCCATTGGGATTGCGTCGCACGCGGCCGATCAAGTCACCGAGTTCCTGTTGGATCACTTCGGCTCCGATGTCTTCGTGCGTGAGGCCGAAGAGTTCCAGGTAGTGGTCGTCGAAGAAATGTCCAAACGGGCCGTGTCCGACATCGTGCAGCAGCGCCGCCAGTCGCACGAGGCTTTCGACGTACGCTCGCGACGGCACATTCGAGCACGCAGCAAACAGCGAGTCATACCAATGCTCGATCGCCAAGGATGCCAAGTGCATCGCCCCCAGCACGTGCTGAAACCGCATGTGTTCCGCGGACGGAAACACCCACCACGCCGTTTGCAGTTGATGAATCTGTCGCAGCCGTTGCACCCACGGGTGATCGATCAGCTGTTGTTCCGAGACCTCACCGCTCGGCAAAGTTTCCTGGGAGACAAATGGGATGTATCCGTGAATCGGATCGTGCGACAAACTCTCAACGTTGAAATCGCGCGGCATGAATGGTGACCTCTCGATTTCCGATTTTTGATTTTTGATTGGCGAAATGAAACCTCAAAGGCCAATGGTTCCAATCAAAAAATCGAAAATGCACGGCGTCGACCCCACCTTGACCCCCTCCAAACACCGAACTACATTCCGCCGCGTTTTCGGCGTCGTAGCCAAGTGGCTAAGGCAACGGATTGCAAATCCGTCATGCGTGGGTTCGACTCCCACCGACGCCTCTGTTCAGAGTTCTCAAGAAAAGCCTCATTTTCTGAGGGAAAATGTGGCTTTTTTGTTTCTCGGCCCGATGGTGAGCAGCGCGTTACGAACCGGCAAGTCCTAGCAACAGCCGCAGTCGAACTTCCACATCCGCCATCGACTGAGCCTGGAGCTTTCCCAAGCGTTTCGACAGCCGTTCCTGAGTAATGCTCCGCACGTCTTCGCATTTCGCGAAGCTGATTTTCTTCAGCCCGCCCGCTGGCGGATCAATGCGAACGTGTGAGCGGATGCCTTTGTCGTGCGACGTGATCGGCACCACGATGGCCAAGTCCGCCGCGCTGGCGTTGAACACGTCCACGGAAACAACCAGACACGGACGCCTGCCCGCTTGTTCGTGTCCGCGTGTCGGGTCCAGGTCCGCGTACCACACTTCGCCCCGTTTGGGATGATCCATTATTCCTCCTCAAGTCCGTCCGCGAGTGTCCGGTCCCATTCCTGGCGTTCGGCGAGTTCCTGTTGCCACGCCTTTTTATCCTTGCGGAGCTTGGCGAAGTCATCGGCCAAGCCGTGCAAGAATTGCTGTCGCCAGTAGGCTTCAATCGCCTTCTCCAACACATCCACCATTTTCTCGCCAGCCAAGTCCGCGACTTGCTTGAGCCGCTCTTGAGCCTGGCGGTTGATCCGAACGGTCGTCGTGGGCATTGCCGGGTTCCTCCAGAGTCAGAATCGACACGGAGAAGTCTACAATTGAGTAGATCATTGAACAACACCCCTTTCCGTCGTCGCCCACAAGCCGGCCAAGTCAGGCCGCGATGCGGAGTCCACCAACCAAGCCAGTTCAGCCAGCGTGACGGCGGCGGCCAACTTTTTCGCCCACGCGGCCAACGCGGCGGCGTCCAAAAGAACGGGGGCGATGTCATTTCGCATCGGACACCCTCCCGCGCGTCAGTCTCGGATCATCACCACGCATCAGCCGGCCGTTCGATTCATCGATCAGTCGTTTGACTGTGGCGCGCCGATGTTCGGCATCGTCCAGAATAATCCGCTTGGCACGTTCAGCTTCGGTCACGGCGGCAACGAGCGTGTCGAGAGCGCGGAATAGGTCCGTGACGGCGCGCCGCTTGCGACGTGATGTCGTCGAGAATTGGGGGCGTGTTTTCATGGCGCGGACGGTATCCGCAGCCGCGAAAGCGTGTGCAAAAAGCAACTTGGCGAACGACGATTCCTCGCAAATCACCGAAGAGAAAGTGAACTGCTGGAAACTTGGCAGGAACTTGAACGCGACGGAATTGTAAACCGGCCTTGACGGGTTTAGTGTTGTCCCGATATTCGCCCACCCCTAATTTGGGGGGCGGTCAGCTTGCCCGTCAACGATTTCTGCGGCAAGGGGGGTTGATGAGCGGCACAGCAATTTCTACGCAACAGTCAGTTGTGTTTCTTCGATACAACGACCATGCGGGGAAGGTCTGCGTTGAGGTCGCCGCGTGCGATCGAATTGTCATGGCGACTGACGAAGCGGCTCGTGCTTGCGGAGTTTACGAAGAACGGAAGCGGTTCCAGTCGCAGTTTGAAGAACTGATGACCCGTCTTTGCCGTTGGTCTCAGAAGTACGCTTCGGACGTCGAATCAGCCTACATCACCGTGCGTGACGGCGGCTGATTGTTTCTTGTGGTTCGTCGCGAGACGGAGTACGAGCGCGAATTCGAGGACGCGTTGACCGATTTGGATTCGGGAATTGCCTGTGATGTAGACTTCGACCTCATTCGTCTGAGCGTTCTCGCGCTCCCACATTGTCCGCCGGATGCGATGCAGTCGTTCCTCGGCGACGACACGGTGACTTTGGGGTTCCAAGTCAATGGCGAGTGAAGCCGGCCATCTTGCTGCGGCGAATTTGAATCAGAAAACGCTCGCCCACTTGTGCCAGGACGTCAGTGTTCACGGGCCGTGGGTTGCCGTGGTCGCCTTTTACAAAGCACTCCAAATCGTGGAAGCCGTGTTCGCGAACGATCCCGACATCAGACATTGCACGGATCATGGTTCGCGCGAGCGGGCACTCAAAAAGAAACCCAAATACCTGCACATCAACATCACGGTCCCGGACCAACTCAATACAATCGCTCAAATGAGGTCCGCCTCCCCGCCCGGCGCTCCTGCCAAGGCTCAATCTTCGTGAGTCTCCCATTGGCTGACTCTTGGTCCACATTGGCTTGGCGAGTGAAATCACCGCAGCGTCTTGCCAAGTTCCGAGCCGCGACGGGCACTTGCGCGCCCACGTTTTCTCGTCGCCCTGATCTTGGCCTTTTCCGCATCGGCGTTCGCAAGGAATTCTTGCATCGCGTCATCGTCCAGCGCGTCGCTTGTCCGCCGATCGAACTCTTGCCAGTAGGTGAGCCAGTCGCCGGAGTGAATGTTGAGTCTGTTCTTGCTCGGCTTGCGATACCGAACCTTGCCTTCGACCGACTGCGCCAACATCGTGCCGTGTTGCTTCAAGAACTTGTTGCAGTCGGAAGCGGTCATCTTGCGTTGCTCGCGAAGCGTCTTGGCGGCGACGAATGCGGAATCGTCTGTCTTTGCGCCCGGCGATGTTTCGATTGGGGCTGCTGAGATCGCCTGTCCCAAATCGTCCAGAAAATGCCGGACCGCAGTCAGGGACTCGCCTGTCGCCCGTTGTGGCGCATTCGTGATGCCGTGATGTTCGCGACAACGACGGGCCAACCGCATTGCATCTTGGTAGGCTTGTTGAGCCAAGCCGGTACTGATCACATCATCCCATTTTGCGGGGGTTTGCAGCGATGCTCGCCATTTGGTGATGATCGGGAAAAGAGCTACGATGAATTTGTCAGAAGGGAACGAACCTATGCTCAGCCCACGTGAACAAGCCAAGCAACTCATTTGCGACATCATCGGAGCCGCAGGCGGACGGTTGGTGGGTAAAGTGCGGTTGCACAGAACGGCGACGAGTTGGACATCTACTCCGATCTGCTGAATGACATGGAGTACCAGCAAGTCCAGGACGATGCTCAGCAAAGCCGGGAGTTGGTGCATGGCGTCTTCCAACCCCAAGGCTGACTGCCTCGCCAAGTCCTTGCAACTTTGTTTGAGCAACGCGCTCGGCGGCATGTCCCGTTTGCGAGCGTTGGGCTGGTTTGAATTGCTTCAAGACGACTGGCCGCAATCGGAGATGGCCCCCCGCGTCGCCTGCGAACTGGCGCACTTTTCGGGTGTCTTGCGGTCGGCCATGCGATAGACTGATCGCCAGCACACAACCAAGAGGCAAACCATGTCTGCGACCATTGAAGCTCCTGTAGATCTTGTCGAATCAGTGGCTCATTTGCGACTGCCGCCCAAAGAAGACGCTCGGCTTCAAGAACTGATGGACGCCAACAACAACGGCACGCTGACCGTTGCGGAGCGTGAGCAATTGGCGTCGTTGGTGGAATGGAGCGAGTCGCTGTCGCTGTTGCGTGCCCGCGCGTTGCGTCTGCTCGGAGAGCAACCCGCATGAGTTGGTCGCGGATCGTGGCTGAGGTGGCGCAGCGCGCGACGGGACGATGCGAATACTGTCGGATGCACCAGTCGCTGCAAGGCGCGACGTTCCATGTCGAGCACATCGTTCCGACCGTTCAAGGTGGCTCCACGGCATTGCCCAACTTGGCTTGGGCTTGCCCCGGCTGCGATCTCCACAAATCGGATCGCACAGAAGTCACCGTCCCCGACACCGGCGAGTCCGTGTCGCTATTCAACCCGAGAGAACACGCTTGGTCAGACCATTTCGCTTGGGACGCTTGCCGCCTCCTCGGTCTCACGGCCATTGGCCACGCGACGATTGTGGCATTAGATCTCAATCACGAGCGTCGTCTGCGAATCCGACAAGCGGAACAACTCTTCGGACTGTTCCCGCCCGCCGATGAGTGACGGACGGTTGGAACAGGAACGCGATTTCAACCACGGCTTGCCAATTGGTCGGTTTGCGGCGAATGTCGCGGGCACACGCCCTGTGCCCTCGGCGATAAGTTGAACAACCTCAATGAGACGGCATACAGAGTGTGCCTACGACATTTGATGAATTGGCGAGCCGCGATTCCAACGGTTTGAAGCGCCCATGATGGCGTTCAAGGCGTCGATGTTGCCGCTGTGCGAACTGGTGCCGCCGGCTATTAAGCGGGTGTGGCTTGTAAGCGTTTGATCCCCCGATATAAGCCGGCATCAGTCGGCTGCCTTTGCTGCGGCTGACGATCAACCCATTCACATTCACGTTAAGGAGGATGATCATGCGAATGACATCGTGGTTTGAGTCGGTGCGGCGACGGTTCGGCGGCGTTACGGAGCAAAGAGTCGGCGACGCGGGAGCAACGAGATGATGCGGGCAATTCGACTGACGGTGGCGTGCCTGGCGGTGCTGGTCGTCACGGCGGGGCGGGTGCAGGCAGGGTTCATTACATTCGATGAATTGATAAGCGGTACAACATACCCAAACCTTGTTTATCCAGATGTTACTTTTAGTGATTATGATGGTGGTCTAAAGGCAGACAGTTATAGCTCGTACCTTTTTAGTCCGCCTATATCGATTTGGCCGAAGCAACCTGATGTGAATGGAAATCGGACCATAGGTTATTTTACTATTGATGAAATGGTCAACTTTGTTTCCGTTGCTATGTGGCCTACGTTCGACTGGTACTCGAATGGAGGCTCGATAAATTATTTCAAAGGTTACGATATAAATGGTCATCTAATGGGCCAGGCTGGTGGCGGCGGTCAACCTTTTATTGGGACAAGCGAAAGTGCATTTGTTTATGTTGAGTTTTATGGGGAGGGCGGTCATAATAATAACTTTCATTTTGATAACTTTGAGTATTATGTAGGAATGTCAGAGGCAGACGTCTACGAGTGAAATAGAGATCCTGTCAACTTTCGAAAATTGTTCGACGGTTCCCCATCAGCCGTCCCCGAACCATCCTCCTTCGCCATGCTGCTGGGTGCCGGTGTGATCATGGCTATCGGTGCCGTTCGTCGGCATCGGCAGAAGCCACCACCCGCCGCTCCCTAACGCACCGCACAAAGCGAAACGCTGTGCTTGAACGGTCAATTGCATCTCCGCACCCATTGGAACGGAACTTACGCGCCAGTCACATTGCCAAACGGGGCCGATGTGCAATTCAACGGCTCCATCGCGGCCGATCGTCGGACGCTCCATCGCTCATGGTCAGCTTTCACCGGCAGCCTCACGTTCAACGGGAATGGCGGCCACGATCAGCTTGACGCCCGCGCCGTCAGCCTCGACATTCGGTTCAACGGCGGTGACGGCAACGACACGTTGCTCGGCGGCATCGGCGACGACACCGCCGATGGCGGCCTGGGCCGCGACAACTTGGCCGGGGGAGACGGCTACAACTCACTGAGCGGCGGAAATGGGAACGACTCGCTGACAGGCTCGGATGGCAACGACCGCCTGTTAGAGTCTTCGGTTGTAATTTATGCGCGCCATGCGCGCAATTGGTTCCCTCTCCCCCGCCGCGGGGGAGAGGGTGAGGGTGAGGGGGCCGAATGGTTAAACGGGATTCGAAGACATCCCCCTCACCCCCGCCCTCCCCCCCGCTGCGGGGGGGAGGGAGCAAGGTTGCGGGCGAAGCCCGCGTTAAGAGATGCCGGTATCGACACACTGCTCGGCGACGCTGGTAATGATACGTCGAAGGGCGGTGCTGAAAACGACATCATCAATCCCGGTTCCGGAACCAACTCAATCAGCGACACGACCAAGGTGATCGACCTATCGTTTACGTTCGACTTCGACGCCTTACTCGCCAGCCTACTTTGACATTGGCCAGAACCTTAGACATTGGCCAGAACATTACCGACGGTTTCAGAGCGTCTTGGTACTGCAACATTTCCCCTCAACGTCCCTCTCGGGGATTTGATAGACTTACCGCCACCGGCATTCTGGCGGCCTCATGCTATCCGCTGCGACTCCGTTTCTCGCCGCCCCTCACCAAATGACTCCCGCACCGATGCCACCCGTGACGTTACTGACGCCCGCACCCACGTGCGCGAGTACGCTCAGTCGCAGAAACCAGCGGTCGTTCGGATTCACGAACAGCTCGTTGATGAAAGAGACTTCATGACTGCCATCGTGATTGCCCTCCCAGTCCGGCATGACAGACGTTCGGAATGCGATCGACTGGTTGATGTCGAATTCAGCACCAATTCCAAACAGCAGCGAAGTGTCGGCGGCGGAATGGGTTCCCAGGGTGCGATTGTTGTTGTCATATAAGGTTCCCTCGCCGTCAACGAATTCCACTCCCAATTGAACGAATGGCCGAACCCAATCGTCCGCCTCAAAGAATACATTGACGCCAAAGCCGCCACCAAAGACATCGCCGTCGAAGGAGCCATTAAAAAAGCAACGGCCCGCTAAACGGCCAGGATGTGTTGTAGCGGCGTTCGAGGTCGGCGAGCAACTTCTTGCGTTGTTTTGACGAGCGGGCTTTGCGCATGGTGGCACGTCGCGCGAGAGCGTCGCTTTGACACTTTGGCATCTGGGCTGTGCGATAGGGGGCTAACTCGGCCTGAGTGAAGGGCTCGGGATGGTGCTGGTGTGCGTTCAGC
>CAYSHJ010001251.1:0-3470 GCA_964430385.1 uncultured Planctomycetaceae bacterium | reverse complement strand
CAAGCTCCCGAATCGCCCCGGCCGAAGCTCCCCTCGCCAAGCTCATCCCCGTCGCCCCAAATCGACAAAATTCATGAAACAACAATCCCAACAAAAAGAAAAACCTCCACCCGAAAAACCAAAGTGAGTGCCATTGGGCGTTAGCCCAATGGCACTCAGTTTGAGCGGAATGGCGCTAGCCACCGGTTTCGTGACGTCGATATCACACGCAAAAATCGGCGGCTAGCGCCTTGCCGCTCACTAGCCTGGTGACAAAGTGAGTGCCATTGGGCGTTAGCCCCCGGACGTGCGCTTGCACCCGATACAGTCCGAGGGCTGACGCCCGCCGGCTCGCCTGAAATCGACTTCCGTCGGTGACAGGCAAGAGTGCCCATCCTCCTCTTGATCGTCGATTTGCTTGGACCTCGAAAGGTGGGTAACGTCTGGCAGGGCTGGGGAGACTTCCGATAGACTGCATCCGCAGAAGGTAGAACACCACTGAAGATCCCTCACGACGACCCTCTCTCCGCCTCCATTCGTTTGAAAACCGGGGAGGGGCGCGGGGATTTGTGAGAGGCTTGCGGGAGACCAGCCGATGAGTCGATTGATTGTGCGTTCGCGTGTGGATGCGGATGGAATGTTGCGCATTGTCGTGCCCGTCGGAGCGGCCGATGCGGATCGCGAAATGCAAGTCACGATTGAGTCGCTGTCGTCGCGGCCCGACGAACGGGCGCAGTACGTCGCCTGGCTCGAAAGCATGGCCGGGAGTTGGCAGGGTGATTTCGAGCGTCCGGCGCAAGGGGAATTTGAAGTGCGGGACGCACTCTGATGTACCTGCTCGATTCCAACGCTTGGATCGCCGTGTTCCGCAGGAAAAGCGATTCACTGCTGGAACACCTCAAGCAACGGCCTTCCGCCGAGATTGTGTTGTGTCCCGTCGTGCTCGCCGAGTTGTGGTATGGCGTGTGTCGGAGTGCCCCAGCCCATCGTGCGGCCAACGAAAAGTTGGTCAACGAGTTGCGCGCGACATACGCATCCATCCCGTTTGACGATGCCGCGTCGCTCGATTCCGCCGAGTTGCGTGCAACTCTCGCTGCGGCGGGCCAACCCATCGGCCCGTATGATCTGCTCATCGCATCGATTGCACGAGCCCACAGACTCACCCTGGTTACACATAACACCGCCGAATTCTCACACGTACCGGGATTGATCATCGAAGATTGGCAGTGCCCGTAACTAAACCACAAACCAAAAGGGGACGCGACTCTTATTACCCCCGAATCAATCAAAGAGTTGCGTCCCTTTTGTGCGTCCCCCCTTTTTCCCTCCAGCGGGAGTGACGTAGCAAATCGCGGTGTGCAACCTCACTGTGTGATAATACTCGACAAATGCGGCGATCAGTCGCCGGACGAGTCGTCGAGATGTTGCTGGCCTGAATTCGGCGCGAAGGCTATCGCGACCGGGTACATCACCAGCGAGGACTTCGCTTCTCCAAGAACGCCGACTGCCCTTCGAGCGGCTCGCTGGTGCGATAGCACTCGGCGAAGGCGCGAGCTTCGGCTTCGAATTGCTCGGCGAGATTGACTCCGTCGGCGGCGTGTTGTCGCAGCAAGTGCTTGACGCGGCGGCGAGCTTGTGGAGCTCGTGTCAGAATCTGTGTGACACGAGCTTCGAGTTCCTCGCGGAATCGGTCGGGAGAGAACACCGCATCGACAAGCCCGATTCGCCGAGCTTCATCAGCCGAGATCAACTCGCCCGTCAGAATCAGCCGTCGCGCTGCGGCCACACCGAGCAATTGGGTCGCTCGAACCGTGCCGCCCCAGCCGGGCAAGACGCCGAGCGATGTTTCCGGCAAGCCGATCTTCGCTCCCTCCACCGCGAATCGCAGATCGCAGGCCAGCGCCAACTCCGTGCCACCACCAGCACACGCGGCATGAATCGCCGCGATCGTCGTTTGCGGCAGCGATTCCAATCGATTCATCAACTCCTGCCCGGCGCGTGAGTCTTCGAGTGCCGATTGATCGTTCAGGCCGTGCAGTTCGTCGATGGCCGCTCCCGCAATGAACGTCCGCCCCTCCGCCGCGATAACCACGACGGATGTTGACGTCTTCTCGACGTCGCCCAGCACTTCGAACAATCGCTGCCGCGTTGCTCGCGACAGGATCTGCACTCCCTTGTCGCCGCGCAGCATGATCCGTGCGATAGGGCCTTCAACGGTGAATTCGATTTGAGTTGGCATTGGTTGGTTCCTGTGGTCGCTCCGGCCCTTGTGGATTGTCGATCCCCTTGTGGCGGAATGCCTTGTGGCGGGAATATGATCAACCCGGCACAAGGCCGGCGGCTACTCGGCCAGCCGTCCATCGCGCATTCGCAGGACTAGATCGTCGGGCCGCATGAACGTCGAATCGTGGGTGACGACGATGACGGTGGCGTGGTGGCGTTCGCGGAGGTCTCGCAGCAAGCGAAACACCTCGGCGCCGGTTTGGCTGTCGAGTTCACCGGTCGGTTCGTCGGCGAGGACCAACTGCGGACGCTTGAGCAACGCGCGAGCAATCGCGACGCGCTGTTGCTCGCCGCCGGAAAGTTGACTGGGTCGGTGATCGAGCCGCTCTCCCAGACCGACTTGTTGGAGCAGTCCGATGGCTCGTTGCCACAAGTCGGGCGATGCACCTTGTGGCAGGAACGGCACCAAAACGTTTTCCACCGCCGTCAGGTTGCTCAGCAGGTTAAAGCTCTGAAAGACGAAACCGACTTGCTCGCGGCGAAAGGCGTCGCGGCGGCGAGCGGTCATTTCGCGCAGCCGGCAGCCACCGATCGTGATCTCGCCACTGGTTGGCTCATCGAGCGCGCCCAGCAAGTGCAGCAGAGTGCTCTTGCCGCTGCCGGACGGTCCCAAGATGAACACGAACGACCCGGCCGGGATTTCGCACGAGACGCCGCGCAGGGCATGCACTTCATGCGTGCCGCGGTGATGAATCTTGGTGACGGCGTCGAGTGTGATCATGAGTTGGCACGAGATAGCAGCATTGCAAGTTGCAAGTTGCAAATTGCAAATTGCAAATCGGAGATAACAGTCGTGTGAAACTGGAAAGTGGCGAAACTTCTTGTTTGCGGCAGTCCGGCAGTTTTCAATTTGCAATTCTCAATTTGCATTTTGCAATTCTCATCCTCTTCGGATCGCGTCCATCGGGGACAGCCGCATGGCCCAGATGGCGGGATACAGGCCACCGAGCATGCCGACGGCCGTGCTGAAGACCCAACTGAACAGCAACAAGCCGGGGCTGGCGAACAGATGAATGCGATCGGGCCAAGTGGCATTGACGACGAGTGTGGCCACAAAGCCAGTCAGGCAGCCGAACACTCCGCCTCCCATGCCGAGCGTCGCGCTTTCGAACGTCACCAACTTGAGCACGTCGACCGGAGTCCAGCCGTTGGCTTTGAGGATGCCGAATTCGATCACGCGTTCCGAGACGCTCATCAACATCGTGTTG
>CAYSHJ010001250.1:0-6678 GCA_964430385.1 uncultured Planctomycetaceae bacterium | reverse complement strand
CCTCTCCCCCGATGCGGGGGAGAGGGAACCAGAAGGATTTCAGGCATGTAGTTCCACCAAGTCTTTGTCGTGGAGCACATGCTCGCGCCCCACCGATTGGCCGTCGTGAGCACTGCTGCCCCAGACCTTCGCGAACTTCACAGTCTCGATCAAGTCGCGATGGATCACGGCAGTCAAGTCTTCGACCGTACCACCGACTTTGATGGTGAACGGCGACGAATAATTCGCCGGCTTGCCAGGCTTCTTGGTGTAGACGCGGATGACGTCCAGCGCCTGATAGATCGTGTCGCGAAGTTGCTCGTGTGTGTGGGCTTCATCGAGATCGACTTTCAACGTCGGAAAGTTCGTCTGCGTCATCTCGCGAAAAAACGCGACGCGGCCTTCGCAGGCGGGATCTCTCCCGCGCGTCACGACAAGCAGTGTCTTGATGTTGACGATCGAGAAGTCTTCTTCATGAAAGCCAGTGACGTCGGCGAGCGGCGTCTTGCGCGAGGAAAACTGCTTCAAGACTTCGGCGGTCTGTTCGGGAGCATCGTCCGACGAACCATCCAAGGCCAGCACCGCCAGATCGGCCGGGCGGACCAAGTTGAGCAAATACGGCTCGAAGTGCAGGTCGGTGATCGGTGGCGTGTCGATCAACTGCACGTGGACGTCGTGCCAAGCCATCATGCCGGGCATCGGCTCACGCGTGGAAAACGGGTACGGTGCGACTTCCGGTTCGGCTTTCGTCAGCTCCTTCAAGATGCGGCTTTTGCCGGCGTTCGGAGCACCGACGACGATGACTTGCCCACTGCCTTGTCTCGGAAAGTGAAACGTCTTGCCCCGTTTGGGAGTTGACGCTTCGGCGTGAACCTCGGCCTTCGATTCTTTCAGCTTGGTCTTGAGGTCCGCTTGAAGTTTCTCGGTCCCCTTGTGCTTGGGGATCGTTGCGAGCATCTGCTCCAACAGTTCCACCCGCTCGGGAGCTGTGTGAGCGCGGCGGTATTGCTCTTCAAGGCGTTGGTACTGCGGAGTGAGATTGGCGGGCATGGCAACGTCGAGAGTTGAGAGTCCAGAGTCGAGAGCTGGACAATTCGAAGGTTATTCGGGAACAGTCATCGCAGCGTTTTTGCAAAGCTCTCGACTCTGGACTCTCAACTCTGGACTCATCTCAGTTGTTCCTTGATCGTCTCCACTCGTCGCAGGTTGATGCCTTCGGGTTTCTTGTCGAGCAGCCACTCGGCGTCGGACAGGGCTTGCTCGACGCGCTTCGTGAACACGGCGATTTCGAATCGCATCGCCCGTTGTTCGGCGGAATCAGGATCGAGCGTCAGAATCGTGTCGCAGTAGCGATACATCGCCTCAGATTCCTTTTCCTCCTGAGCACGGCGCAGCAGATTGGTGAGCACGCGCGCCAAGATGTCGCGTTTCTTGGCAGTGACGAAATGTTCATCGCGCGCCGGTCGGCCGGTGTTCTTGAAGACTTGCTCTTCGGCCTGTTGCCGCGAGAGTGATTCGCCACCTTCGAAGACATCGATGATTTGCGGCTCGCCTTCTTTCGGTTCGTGCCGCACGACGAAGTGGCCTGGCAGCCCGACACCGACAAAGTTTAATCCGATACGGCGACCAAACTCGATGTACAAGATCGACAGCGTGATCGGCATCCCCTCGCGATCGTCGATGACTTCGTTGAGATGATTGTTCGAGCGGCTGTAATAGCTCGTGCGACCGCCATGAAAGCCGAGCTCCTCGAAGAAAAACTTCTTCAGCGCGGCGAGCTTCAAGATGTCATCGGCATCAGCCGGCAGCGACCTCGCGAGATCAGCGGCCAACTGGTCGATCCCGCGACGGTACTCCGCGACATCCAAGTCTTCGCTGTCGAGCGCCGCGATCCACAACGCCGCGGCGAGCAAATCCAGCTTCTCGTCTTCGACGGACGTCAGTTTGTTCAACTCGGTTTGCACTTTCCTGGCGTGAACGTCGGACGCGAGCTGTCGCAACCGCTCGGCTTGTTGTTCCAGCTCACGAGCGCGATCGCGCAACACGGCACTGGCGGCCGAGCCTTCCGGCGCGAGGCGGTTGAGCAACTTGAGACCCGGCGCTTGTTGCGGCGAGATGTTCTTGACGAGTTCACCGATACGCTGCGTCGCTTCGGGCGTCGGTCGTTGCGAGGTGATCTCCGTGGCGAAACGGAATCCACGAAATTCGGCTGCGGTGTGACGAAACTTCGCGAGACCGACTTGCCCGTTGGTAAAGTGGTCATCGTCCGATTCGATCACGTGCTGACCGTTCACGAAACAACGGATGCGGTCCTTCTCGACGCGGACTTTGATTTCGTTCCATTCGTTCGGGCGATAGTGCTCGCTGCGGACTTCTTTCAGCACTTGCCATTGAAACACATCCGACCCGTCGAAACGGCTCAGCCGCAGGCCGCCGCTGCTGGGATAAAACCCGTAATGCTTGTCGTTGCCGTCCGCATGAAATACGAGCCCCGCCGCTCCGTCTTCGGGCGAGAACTTCACGTTCACGGCGACCTCGAACGGCCGCTCCGGCGGAGTCTGTTTCGACAGGCAGAGCGATCGTCCGCCGAAACCTTGGCCGAGTCCGTCAACCGCGATGCGACCCGCTCGCTGTCGCCAGCGGGCGCCGAACAGCGAGGTCCACTCGCGAGGATTGAGTGCTCCGATCGTCAGCCAGCGCGCCATCGGAATCGGGTTCGGCTTCGAGAGCAGCGGTTTGAGCGAATTCACAGCGACTGCGAAGCCGAGATTGCTCGTCACGAGCGACTTGAGGCTGATGATGCCCAGCACTCGCCCCGCGCGATCGACCAACGGCCCGCCGCTGTTGCCTTGCTCGATGGGCATGGCGAGTTGCAGCATCGGCTTGCTGTCGATCTCACGCCGGCCGCTGACGATCCCTTCGACGACGCTGTGCTTCAGGCCCAGGGGATTCCCAATCGCTACCACCGGCTGACCGTCTTGCACGGCGTCAGAGTCCCCAGTCGCAACGGCGTCAATCCTTTCGCGTCGATGCGCAGGACGGCGAGATCGAGTTTTCGGTCCGACGCCTGCACGGCCACGACGTCGCGCTTCGTGCCGTCCGCGAATTGAACCGAGATCGGCCGACCTTCACTGATGACATGCAGGTTCGTCGCGATCAGGCCGTCTTCCGAAACGACGAAGCCGGTGCCGAGACCTTCTTGCTTACCGTCTCGGCCGGAGAAGCTGATTACGACGATTGAAGGTTTCAGTTCGGCGACAAGTTCGGCCGTCGTCCGTTCTTTCGCCGAAGTTTCCTTCGCTGCGGTGGGCTGTTCGGTCTTGGGTTCTTCCGCCCGAACGACGACATGACTGAAGATCAGCAGCGAACCGAGCAACCCGACCCAAGTACGACGTTGCATCGCATGACCCTTTCAATTGAGCGGCATGAGCGGCATTTCCTTGTTCCCAAGTTCCGGCTTGGGAACACACTCCTTCGAAGCTCCGCTTCGTGGCACAGGCGGCCGAGCTTCCGGAGACCGCATTCCCAAGCGGGAGCTTGGCAACGAGAAAGTCGGTCACACCGCGTTCTTTTCCAGCAGTTTGTAAATACGGACCGCGTTGTCGTGGAACAGCTTCTTCTGGAAGTCGAGCGGCTTGTCTTTGACGATCAGCTTGAGCGCGTCGATCCATTCCAGCAGCGGAGCCGTCAGTGTGCAGACGGGCCAATCGCCGCCGAAGAAGCAGCGTTCGATGCCGAACGTCTCCAGACAGAAGTTGACGTTGGCGGCGAGGTCTTGCGGCTTCCAAGCTCCCGGCTTGGCCGTGACGATGATGCCGGATATCTTGCAAAACGTATTCGGCCGCTGAGCCATCTCACGCAGACCCTTCATCCAGGCTTCGCGGAGTTGTTTGTCGTCGGATTGCACGGGCATGTTGCCACAGTGATCGACGACCAAGCGTGTCTTCGGGCACTGCTCGGCCAGTTTGACAGCGTCGAGGAACTCGCCCGGTCGCATGCAGAGGTCGAAACTCTTGTCGATTTCTCCGAGCAACTGAACGTTCTCGACAAAAGTCTTTTCCAGACACAGACCACGCGGACGGTCGGGGTCGTGCAACACGGTCCGCACTCCGTTGACACGGCCGTTGCTGGAATATGGTTCGATGTACTTGCGGAATTCGGCCGACTGCGGCGAGCCTCCGATGATCGCGCCGATCATGGGGTTGTCCGGACGGCGACACAGGCCGAGAACGTACTCGGCTTCCGCTCGTTGCTGCGACGGAGTGACGTTGACTTCCATGTAAACCGTCTTGACGACTTTGTGTGATCCGATGGCTGTCAGGTAATCCGACATCAGGAAACTGCGGTTGATCTTCTGAACGGCATCTCCCTTCAACCACGGCAGTTGCAACTTGTCCAGATCCCACAAGTGCTGATGCGTGTCGACGATCGACAGGTCACGTTGATCCACCGGTTTCTCTTTCTGTTGCGAGGACTTGGCGGTTGAGGCTGATTGGGCCGGACAATCCTCCGCGGCGAGCGGGGTTTGCAGGCTGACCCAGGCTCCAGCCACAGCCGTACCAGCGACTTCCAAGAACTCACGTCGGGACGATTGAGCAGACATGCAACGCTCCAGAGGTGCTTGAGATGACGTACAGCGGTCGGCGTCGACATGGTAGCGGAGCAACCTGGATTTGTCTCAGAACACACTGTCAAACTTTGCGGCGCAATCCTGTCAGCGGGGCTTTGCCCGCGGTCTTCTCTCGACTCGGTCGACCGCGGCGAGTTCCCGTCAACCCGACCGACTGTGTACTCCGATTTTTGAAGAGTGTGTTCCGGAATGCGAGCGCGACGACCGTGACCGGCGGATGCCCGATCCGTTGAGGGGATTTTCGCTATGAAACAAATGCCGATCCCGGCAAGCCGTGATGTTATTTCCTTATCCGCTCCCCATGTTTGCCCGGACGACAACCAAGCCTCCCCGCCCGTTCCAATCTTCCGCGTGCTGACGTTGGGACCTCTGGCCTTATTGGCGGGGATCGGAACCGTTGTCTGGATGTCTCAGATTGGCGAAGTCAACTTGACCGGCTTCCTGCGAGCCGAACAAGCCGTCATCTATGCTCCGCGCGGCGGACGGGTTGAGTCGGTCATGGTTCGCACGGGCGATTCCGTCAAACCGCGACAAACGCTACTGCAAATGGCCGATGACACGCTGGATCGTGAGATCGCGGCCAAGACGCGCGAGGTTGGATCGCTCGAAGCCGCGCTCGAACAGTGTCGAGCCAATGCCGACGTGCAAATGATTTTGCAAGTCAAGACGTTGGATGAGCAACTGCACCAGACACGACTGCAATCGGCCGAATATCTGCGTGAACATTTCGCTCACAACTTTGAACATGTCGCCTGGAAGTCGGTCGCGAAAGACGCTCTGAGTGGACGTTTATTGGCCGCCCCGCCGAACTTTTTGAACGAACCAGGAAAATTGTTCGACAACGTGATCAGCGAACCGATGGTGACTCCGGAGACGATCCGCGTCAGTGCGATGGTCCGCCAAGAGGATGCTCGGAATTCGGCGGAAGTCAAAAAGGCGCAGGCGGACCTGTGCGATCATCACATCCGCCAGTTGGAAAAGTTGCGACGGAATCTTCCTGAACAAATCCGCAAGGCTGCCGGCGTGGATGTGGCAGAAGCCAAGTTGGAATTGGCCGCCGAACAGCTCGTGGCGTTGACTCAACAAAAATCGGCGATGTCGATCGCGACTCCAGCGTATGGCATCGTCGGAGCGTACGCCAAACAAGTGGCTGACCCGGTCGTGTCCGGTGAGCCGCTGGTCACGGTGCTCGATCGTGACCGGCCGTTCGTCGAAGTCGATGTCCCTTCGCGGCAGGTCGGCAAGCTGGAACTCGGACGACAAGTCCGCCTGGCAATCGCCAACGAAGAGCTGACCGGCCGCATCGACGCGGTCTCACCACAAGCGCATCGTCACGAAAGCAGCAGCCAAGACTCCAGCATCACCGTCCGCATTCGCCCGGCTGGACGTCTCTGGCCCGAAGTGGCTGTCGGCTCCGCGGTC
Source organism: uncultured Planctomycetaceae bacterium (assembly GCA_964430385.1). Lineage (GTDB taxonomy): Bacteria > Planctomycetota > Planctomycetia > Planctomycetales > Planctomycetaceae > CAYSHJ01. The sequence continues at coordinate 647 of CAYSHJ010001250.1, read as the reverse complement.
TCAGTCCGCTGGAAATGATCCGGCATCGTCAACGCGCTCGACGGAGATGATGTCGTCGATCGAGATCGCGTCCGACAGTTCGAACTGTCCGCTGCCAGGCTTCGTTTCGCCAAGCAGTTTGAGTTTTCCGAATCGGCTTTCGCGGTTGTCGGGAAAGCCTTCGCGGATGCGAGCGTCTTGCAGCGTTACACGAATGCGATGTGTCTCGTCCAAGCCGGGCAAGCCGTCGTGAACGAGCACCGAAAAACGGCTCCACGCCCAAGCCCACAGCGTCGTCTGGGGATCGACTTGCCCCGCGATGTTCGGCCAGTCCTGCTGAGCCTGCATCAATTCCTTCCACGACGCGGCCGCACACCACGGCTTGAGCACGTCTTCGATCCACGCCTGTCGAGAGGCGACGAGGTCGGCAAAGGTTGGGGACATGCGACGCCCTTGAAACTAGCCCGACGCGCTAGTTTTGAACTTGCGCTGTTTGTGTTTGCCCTGACGATTTTCATCGAGGAATTGTGGCCTTTGGGCAAGACTCCATCCGGCTTGCCCGGATGGTGAATCTGATGGTTGGCTAGCGCCAGCGGCGCTCTCGTTGAGTGCCCTGTTTTTCTGCGGTTCGCCGCCTCCGGCGGCGAACCGCAGAAAAACAGGGGTTG
>CAYSHJ010001249.1:0-5477 GCA_964430385.1 uncultured Planctomycetaceae bacterium | reverse complement strand
GCCGATGAGCGTGTCGTTATTCCAGCCGCCCAGCAGCGTGTCACGCCCACTGTTGCCGACGAGATAGTCTTGGCCACCGGCTCCCGGCAGCGAATCTCCTTTGAGCAAATCGTGCCCCACGCCGCCGATCAGCGTGTCTTTGCCGTTTCCGCCGATGAGCGTGACGGCGCCCGTGAATGCGGTGGCATCAAGCGTGTTGTCGCCATCGCCGCCCGTGAGTTGAGCACACTCCAGCCCCAGTAGCTTGTCCGTGCCCAAGCCGACGAGTTGCGTGCTGGTCAGAGTGAAATTGATGTTCGCCGTCTCGCGGAGCACGTCCTTGCCGCTGCCGCCGCCATCGAGTGTGTCATTCCCCGCGCCGCCGGTCAGAGTGTCGATGCCACCTTGCCCGCGCAACAGGTCGTTCCCTTCGCCGCCATCGAGCAAGTCAATTCCGATTCCGCCGAACAGCCTGTCGAGACCTGCACCTCCGAGAAGTGAATCATTACCCAGTCCCGCGGAAATGCTGTCATCGCCGTCTTCGCCGTTGAGGACATCGTCGCCCAAGCTTCCAATCAGCGTGTCATTGCCGCTTCCGCCGTGGATTGTGACTGGCGTGGCGAATTCGGGAAGATTCGAGAGATCGAGCAAGTCATATCCGACCCCGAGTTGGGCGATCAAAGTTCCAGTCACTTCTGAAGTCGCGATTCGCACTACGTTGGTTAGCGTGACATCATCAGTCGTGAGTGAATCCGCCACCGGTGAGGAAATCACGTATTCGTTCGTGTTTGAATCCAACGCGACCGTGACATTGTTTGTTCCACTGCTGACGCTTTCGACGAGCGTGAGGTTTCCTGACGGATCGACGCTAACTTTCAAAGTGGGTTTGATATTCAGTGCGGGGAGGAATTCCGATGGGCTCAAAGCCATGTCCGAGATTCTCACTTCGTCAATGACCCCGTGAAACAATTCCGGAAAGTTGCTCTGAACATTGCCAATCCCTAATCCGGGGGTTCTCGATGCATCGAGATCGGCGAAGGGACGAATGGCTGTGACTCGTGACGCGACAAGTGCTCCGTTCACATACAGTTTCTGTTCGCCGGACAGATCATCCAAAGTTCCGGCGACATGAATGAACTCGCCAACCGGGAGCGGAGTCGGCGAAAGAACTTCACTCCAACTTCTCGTCTCATCTTCGACATGGAAAATGAGTCTGCCGTCGATTGTCACTGCGAGGAAGTAAGGGTCGAGTGCTCCGCGGTCATCGCCGCGGAAGATGATTTGGTTGTAGATGATCGTATTGCCGGTGGTCCCATCGAAACGCAAGTTGGCTTCGAGCGTGAGACTTTCCGTAAGTTCAAAAGCTGGGTGATCTGGCACAAAGACCCGATCATTGATCGCATCAAACTCGAGTCCCAAGCTTCCAGTCGTCACATTGCGATAGGTCGGTCCTCCTGTCGGTGTTCCGTGATGACCATTGCCTGAATCATCATGAACGGACCCACTCACTGTCGCAGAGGCGCCCGAAAGGCCATTATCAAAACGCCAATCAGCAATGGTGGTAGCCGCAATCGTCATCAGCGTGGTATTCGGGTCGTGAATCCATAATTCTTGGCCATGCACTCCATCGTTGGCCGAGAAAAACAGCTTTCCTCCCGATTCGACTAAACGTTCTTGCCCGGAATTTTCCGAACCGGGGCGAACGTCATACGCCAAGACAGTCCCCGATGTCGTGCCATCGCTTCTCCATAGTTGGCCATCGAAGGCAGTGAAGTACAACATTCCGTTGAAGCTGGTCAGATGGCTGGGCCTAAAGCCCGCCCCATCTTTCAAAAGAATTGTGCCAGCAGCCGTCCCATCGCTAACCCATAAAGTGTCGCGATTGGACGATCCCCAACCGCCAACAAAGAAGAGCGTGCCATTAACATTCGTTAAATTCATCGGATCAGTATGCCCCGGATTGTCTGTGACGAGAACAGTCCCTGCGGACGTCCCATCCGTCTTCCAAAGTTCACTGCCATGCGTCCCATCATCTGCTTTGAAAAACAGCGTTCCGTTGACGTCGGTCAGGAATCGCGGTCCCGAACCACCAACGCCTGGTCGAATGTCGCTGACCAGCACTGGTACTCCCGATGTGCCATCCGACTTCCACAATTCGTCTCCGGTCGCACCGGTTGTGAAATTGAGGAATTGGGTATCGCCAATCCGAACCGTTTCGCTTCGACCAATTGCGACATCTTCGACAAAGACAGTCCCCGCCTCGGTGCCATCGCTCTTCCAGAGCGGATAACTCTCGCCGTCATTGATCTTGAAATAGAACGTGCCGTTCACGTTTGCGACAGCTTCCGGGTAAGAGCTTTGACCGCCGGGAAGAATATCCTTGACGAGGACTGTTCCCGTCGCCGTGCCGTCGCTCTTCCACAACTCATAGCCGGTTCCTCCGCCATCAGCACCGAAGAACAACGTGCCGTTCACATTCATCATCGGAATGATGGAAGTAACGCTATTGGCGGGACCGGGGGCAACGTCTTTGACGAGCATCGTTCCAGCAGCCATGCCGTCGGACTTCCAAAGCTCCCACCCGGTCCCAGCGTTCTCCGACTGGAAAAACAGTGTGCCATTGACGTTCGTGACAGTGCTGCCGGCGACCCTATCCTTGACCAGCATTGTTCCGGCGGCGGTACCATCGCTTCTCCAGAGTTCCGTGATCGGCGCCCCGCGCTCGGCCAAGAAAAACAGAGTTCCGTTGACGTTCATCAAATCTCTGGGACTCGACGACGCTGCTCCACTTCTGAGATCAATGAGCTGCAAGAGCGGGTCACCGCTCAGCAACGCCCGCTCTTCCAGTGACTCGGTTCGATGGATCGCGCTGACTTCCGCAGATTGTCGCCTCGCCCCAGTTTGGCATGAGTGCCTGGATTGACGACGAGGATGCTTGGAAATAAATGCCTTACAAACGCTCAGCCAGTTCGCCAACCGCATGACTCGACTCCCTTCGAGTGCCGGATGTGACCCAATTCGTACTTCTTTAGTTCGACGCGGTAATCCTCGCAAAACGAGAGCGGTTCCGAATGAGCTCTCAAGTTTTCAGTAAGCCACTGCGAGTCTGGGAAACGGGGGGGGGGTAGGTAAGAACCTGTCCAAGAACAACACCGTGATTTGTCTGAAATCAGCCGGAACGCGCTAGCGTCCGGTTTGTCCGTCTCCAACCGAACCGGACGCTAGCGCGTTCCGGCTGATAAACCCGATCTTGTTCTTGGACCAGTCCTAAGCAGAGTTTCATCCAATGTCGATCCGCGACAGCGTACGCGACGCGCTCTGAAAGCCATCCCGCCCCTGAGCTTGTCTCAGGGGTTCAACGGCTTCTGCGCTACTACATCGACACGGTCGCTGGCGGCGACACAGGCGGAGTAGCGCAAAAGCCGTTGAACCCCCGGCGCGAGGCCGGGGGCGGGAGTGTTTCACAAGCTGGCAGCTTGTGGCTACGTCAGCGACCACAAGAATTTTTCCAGCGCGCGGACTTCGTTAGCGTCCTCAAACAGCACGCCGCTCGACTCGCGGATGTGTTGGCTGGTCTGCTGGCGGAAGTCGCGTTGCGTGCCGAGTTGGACCGCGACGCGGATGTAATCGTCGGCCGAATCGATGATCAGGTCAGTGAACTGCATTTTCGCATACAGCGCGGCGGTGATGCGTCCTCGCAGGAATTGGCTGGGCCAGGTGACGATGGGCGTCCCGACGGCCAGAGCTTCGTAACTGGTGTTCCCGCCGCCGAAGTGGGGCGGATCGAGCACGACATCGGCTGTCATCAACAGCGCCAAAAAATCATCGCGCGGTTGAGCGGGCAGGAAGTGGACGCGACGATCCGCATCGGGGAGTGTGCGCGCGAAGCGGCGTCGTAATCGCTCGGTCCAGTTCGGAACGCGGCCTTCCAGCAGAATTAAATCGCCGTCCGGATCGGCGTTCAGGATTCCGGCCAGCACGGCGTCGAAGTCGGGATGAAATTTGAACAACGTTTGCGGGCAAAGATAGACGTGACGGGATTCGTCCAATCCGAAGAACGCTCGCGAACGCCCGTAGTGCAAGCTGCCAGCTTGCAAACTTTTTCGTTGGCCGTTTGGCAAATCAGCGGCCTGCGGGGTACGAAGCAAGCTGGCAGCTTGCTCTACGGTCGGACGCTCATAATGAATTCCCAACAGCGGCAGGCGGACGAGTTGTTCTGTGAAATGATTCTCCGAGTCGGGCTGTTCCAGCAATTCGCTGGAAAGAAAGTAGTCCATGGCAGGACTGCCAGTCGTGTCGGGATGGCCCCACGTCACGCACTGCACCGGAGCCATGCGCGAGTAGGCCAGCGTCGAAGTGAGTGCATCCATGCCGACATCGGCGAAGATCAGCACGTCCAAATCTTGATCGGCGATGACTTGCCGAGCAGTCTCGACCGGACGCGGCACGGCAACGAAGCGGTCGGCCGCGCGCTCGAATTCTCGCGCCATTTCGTCCTGGTGTCGGCCGGCTGAGAGGACCGTCACCTCGAATTGCTTTCGAGACAGATGCCGCACGCGACCGAGGTTCAAACGTCCGATCGTGTGATCGCGAAAATAGGCTGACAAAAACCCGACGCGCAGCCGGCCATCGGCTCGCGGCTTGAGGAGTTGGCCGCCAGCCGCGCGGCACAGTTCAACGCCTTGATAAACGCGGCCGAAATCACGCATCACATCGCGGTCGTTACGGCCTTGATACGCCAGAAAGAAGTTCGTGGGGACTTGCGCGCGAGTCGTGTCGATGCGCACGCCTTCGTCGGCCAGCTCGCGGACTCGCGTCGTCAGTCGTTCGCGCCAGCGATCCATGTCTGTGGCCGAGTCGTACACGACCGGTAGAACTCCCGCCGCCAACACGCGATTCATCGACGTCGGCTGTGCGGCCAGCGCTCGTTCGTAATTTTCCAGCGCCTGTTCGGGCTCACCGTGATTGAACAACAAATAGCCCAGGTTCTGCCGAGCGGGAATGAAATCCGGATTCAACTCAATCGCGCGGCGATAAGAAGTCAACGCCTGTTGCTGATCGCCCAGTTCCTGCCAGACATTGCCCAAGTCGTTGTGCAAATCGGGTCGTTGTGGTGCCAACGCGATCGCTTGCCGAAATGCTTCGAGTGCTCCGACCGTGTTCCCTCGAGCTTGCAACTCCGCCGCGCGCCGAGTCACTTGCTCCACCGATTCCGGCGCGAGCGATACCGCCATGATCCCTTGTCCGTTTGCCACGTCTGTGTCAGCCGTACCGAGCGCTATGCGCGTTGCGGGCTTGTCAGGCACGGCTGAGACTGAGACCGCCGTAGCATGCGGAACTGATCTCGATCGATGATTTCCACCATGTCCGTCGGGTGGCACGATCCAGACATCCTGTTGGCCATCGTCTTCCGGAGTCGGGCCATTCAGAAACGGTCGCGTGCATCCGGGCAGCAAATCCACCGCGAAGACTTCATCGACGCCGGAATGAAATTGCAG
>CAYSHJ010001248.1:0-2352 GCA_964430385.1 uncultured Planctomycetaceae bacterium | reverse complement strand
CCGAGTGGTGTTTTCCGGCGCCTCGTTCCGCAGCCGCTCCAACGCGAGCTGCGGGTTATTCCACATCTGCAACGGGCCTTCCCCTTCCAGCAGCGACAAGAAAACTCGGCCGTTGACGAAGGCATCGACGATTTCTGGTTTCCGTGAATGCACGATCGTGAACCGGCTGCGCCGCAGCATCAGGCAGTGCCGATCGCAAATCGCTTGCAGGTAGCGCGGCAAGACGCGACCGATAACGGCGACCGCTCCGCGACTCGCGGCACGGTGCAGCAGATGATCCATGACCTGTCCGATCGTGTTCGTGTGCGCGACGATCTGCGACACACGCGCGATGCCGACGTCGGAGAGCTGATAGATGTACCAGCCCAACGGTTCGCCGCGCGGTGAGCTCAACAGCACTTGCTCGCTGCCGCCGCCGTCGCGGTGCATGAAGTCCAACCGATTCCAAATCCAAGCCAACGTGTCGGCGTCGTACACCGGACTCAGCTCGTCATCGCCGGCAAAGAGCGGAAACAATTGCAGAAACAGCGTCGTTGTCAGCGTCTCGTCACGGACGAGACGGGGCGGATTGAATTTGGTGAAGCTTCCGGTGGTTCGTCGGAGCAGAGCATCCGCGAGTTGCGCCGCCGGCCGAGCCGTCCAAGCCAGGGCTTTGCCGAGCGGAGCGTTTCGCAGCTTTGACAGTGGCAAGAGTCCCGGTCGCAGCACCTTGACCCAATTCAGGCCGTACGCCGCGGCGACCGTGCCGCCCAGACATTCCCAAATCTTGCGTGAACTATCGTTGGCGATGTCCGAGAACGACAAATCCTGAGGACCGTCGATCAGGCGTTTGAACAACGTCACGCCCAGCATCTTGGACCGGTGCTTTGGAGCCACGAATAATTCGGCACTGACAGCCGCTCGAATCGGCTGGCCACGAAATTGAAATCGCCGCGCGATCGTGCCGATCATGCCGGTCAATTGTCCGTCGTCCGCGACGCTCACGCGTCCGTGAATGTCCGGCTCAGCATTGGGCGTTCGCAGAAACAGTCGCGGAAAGAGCTGCTCGACAATGTCCTGCACGCGCTGCCGCGACTCGGCATTGGTCGTGCCTTCTGTCGCCAGCAGACCGGGAATGTTGGGCACATCGTCAGCAGTCAGCGGTCGAATCATGAGTATCGTTAACGCCCGTCTTGTTGTTTCGGCGGCAGAGAGTGTGGTGCGACGCTCCGCGTCGCAATTCACGACGCGGAGCGTCGTGCCACATAGTTTGCGGCTTCGCCGCTTTAAAGGCTTGGCCATCGCGATGCCACGACTCTTTGACAGGGACACGGGACACCAATCGTGCCACTCAAACCGCCTTCAGGTCGCCAGCCGTCTGCGCCAATTGAGATTTTCTGGCAACGCCGCTGCCGAAATTCGCTTCGCACGGGCGACGCTGCCAAGCCGCCACATTCCACGTTTGCCACGTTGCCGTTCGTCAACACCGTGGAACAATCGTCGCGTCGATTTTCCAAGCGGTGCCTTGATTCGTTATTCTCCGCGCCGTCAAGAAAGAACGATTTTCGGAACCGGCGTGGTGTGGTTGATTCCCTAAGAAAGCTGAGCATCCATGAATCGCGAGCGCAGTCAGGCAGAGTTTCAACGAGCCTTGAAGTCGATCCCTGGCGGCGTGAACAGCCCGGCCCGCGCGTTCGGAGCCGTCGGTGGCGAACCGCTGTTCATTCAACGTGGCGACGGCGCGTACCTCTTCGATCTCGACGGCAACAAGCTCATCGACTTCATCGGCTCGTGGGGACCGCACATTCTCGGACACCGGCATCCCGCCGTGATGGCTGCCCTCGAGAACGCCTTGCTGCGTGGCACCAGTTTCGGTGCGCCGACGGAGCTCGAATCGGAATTGGCCGAGTTGGTCATCGCCGCCGTGCCGTCAATCGAAAAAGTCCGCATGGTGAACTCCGGTACCGAAGCTAATATGAGCGCGATCCGCGTCGCGCGCGGATTCACCGGCCGTGACAAGATCATCAAATTCGCCGGCTGCTATCACGGGCATGTCGATTCACTGCTGGTCAAGGCCGGAAGCGGAGCACTCACTCACGGCGTGCCGTCGAGTCCTGGAGTCCCCGCCGGCTGCACCGCCGACACGATCGTGCTGGAGTTCAACGATCCGCAGAGCCTCGCCGACAGTTTCGCAAAACAAGGCCAGCAAATTGCGGCCGTGATCCTGGAGCCAGTCGTCGGCAATATGGGTGTCGTGTTGCCTCAGCCTGGATTCCTGGAAGCGTGCCGCGACCTCTGCACAAAATATGAAAACGTGCTGATCTTCGACGAAGTGATGACCGGCTTCCGCCTCGCTTACGGCGGCGCGCAAGA
>CAYSHJ010001247.1:0-1873 GCA_964430385.1 uncultured Planctomycetaceae bacterium | reverse complement strand
CTGGATCTTCTCGAACGGTTGAGCGTGTTGCCGACGCGAGCGTTCGGTGACGATCGCAAAGCGGTCTTCGGTGATGGGCGGCGGCGACAGAGTCTGCATGGAGAACGGATTGCTGGGCATCCCGTCGATCAGCAGTCGGGCATAGGCGGTGTACCGGGGAAGGTTCGTCAGGTCTTGGGAATGAAGTTGGCCGGGGTGTTTGCTGAGTTGCTCGGCGAGAACTTCCGCGTCGTCTGTGCCGACTTGAAAGGCGATGATCGAACCGATGTTGCCGAACACGGCGTCGGCGGTCGCATCATCCAATTGCTTCAGATACTGGTGGGCGATGGTCAGGCTCAGGCGATACTTGCGGGCCTCGCTCAAGATGGATGCGAACGAGCTGGTCGTGAAATTCTGGAACTCGTCGATGTAGAGGAAGAAATCTCGGCGTTGGTCTTCGGGGACATCGGCCCGTGTCATTGCGGCTTGCTGGATGGTCGTGACGAGAAACGCTCCAAGCAGCGTAGCGTTGTCTTCGCCGACGCGACCTTTGCTCAGATTGACGATCAGGACTTTGCCCTGGTCCATGATCTCGCGCAGGTTCAGCGATCGGCCGGGCTGGCTGACAATCGCTCGCATCGTGCGATTGGTCAGGAACGGTCGAATCTTGTTTTGGATCGCTGCGACGGCTTCGGTGCGATAGCGGTCATCCCAACTGGCGAACTCGTGCATCCAGAAGCTGCGAACAACATCGTCCCGAATCTTCGGGACAATGACTTCGCGATAGCTGCGTTCGGCGAGCAGTCGCATCAGCTCCAACATCGTGCCGCCTTGCTCAACCGTTACGAACACCGCATTGCGAAGCGTGTCCTCCAGTCGTGGTCCCCAAGAATCGTGAAGCTTCTTGAACGCGGACACGATGCCCGACGTGACTTGGTCGATCAGTGCCGGATCACGACACGCGAGCGGATTGAACGCCACGGCGAAGTCTCGATCTCCGGCATCGAAGAGAATCACGTCGTTGGTCCGCTGCGTCGGCATCATGCGGATGATGCTGGTCGCGAGGTCGCCATGCGGATCAACGAGACAGACGCCATGCCCCGCCGCCAAGTCCGCATGAATCTGGTTCAGCAGCAGCGTCGTCTTGCCCATGCCGGTCTTGCCGACAACATACAGGTGTCGGCGACGATCTTCCTCCGCGATGCCGATGATGCGGCGGTCCTCTCGAAACCGGATGCGGCCGACGATGACCGCCCCGTCCTCTCCTCCTGAGTAGAACTTGCCCGGTGCTTCGAGTTCTGCGAACTCGGTCGTCTGCATCTGCTCGGCGAGTACAGTCGCCGTCGGCGGATGCCACAGTGTCGCGAGTTCCTCATGCGACAGCAGAAAGCCGCGACCTTGAAGCGGCTGACAGCGACCACGTTGCAGCGGACCAAGCCGAAAGGTCGCGAGTCGCGATCTCGTGAATGCCCCGAAAGCACCAGCCAGCGAATGCAAACGATCTCGGACTCGGTCGGTTCCGCCACGTCGCACAATGACGCTCAAGCGGATGTGAGTCTCGAACAAATGCCCGCCCAACTTGTCGCTCGCCGCTTGAAGATCGGCTTCTCGTTCATGAGTACGGCCGGTCGAGGTCATGAGTGTGTTGCTGGTGAAGTGGCCCACCGAACGCGCCGCGAAGAGGCCCACGATCCAAGCGAGCGGCCACGCCGCACGGCGAGTAATGTGCCGGGCATAGAACGCGGCCAATTTGGGGTGGCGATGAAAGAAGGGACGGTCGAGCCGATGCACGGATTTGATCGCGGCATGGCCTCGGCAATGACTAGCTGGTCGCACGATGATTTCGATTTGGCAGCGGGTCGCTTCGTCGGACTTGATCGCTCGCAAGATGCCA
>CAYSHJ010001246.1:0-5416 GCA_964430385.1 uncultured Planctomycetaceae bacterium | reverse complement strand
GGTGAGCGGTGTATTGGAAAACTCGTTGTGGAGCTGATGGATCTTGTCGACCAGCAGCTTGAGACATTCGACCTGCACCTGAGTTCTCGGGAATCCGTCGAGCACCACACCGTCGTGGAATTCCGGTTTGAGCAGTTCACGGAGCAGCAGTCCGACCACCTCTTTGTCGCCGACCATGCCGCCTAACACTTTGATTTTTTCCGCCTCCGGCGTGGTGAGCAGGTCGCTGATCACAATTGGCCCGCAAGTGAAGCCTCGAGCTGCCATGATGAACTTGGTTTGCGTCCCTTTACCGGCTCCGGGCGCTCCACCCAGAAGGATGATTTCCTTGGGGAAGCGCAGGTTTTCGCGGCCGACCGCTTCTTCCAGGTCTTCCCACACCTGGTTGAAAATGACGCGCGCGTCTTTGACTTCAAGATCCAGAAGTTGTGAGGCAGGATTGTTTTTTGGGGTCATGTTGTCTGTTGACTGAAAAAGGCAAGTGGACGTTTCACATCGACATGGCAAGTCTCTGAGCAGACGCTTAGGCGAGCGGCATGAATTGATTGACCCAAAGTAGCCGTGGCACTCCGTGACACGACGGCTCCCGCCACGGAGTGTCGCGGCTACTATCTCCTGCCGTTCGCCTGATTGCGGCCAGCTGTGAAATCCGCGACGAAGTCTAACGAGCATTATTGCTTATGAAACTGACACTGTTCCTGAGCCTCTGATTGACATCAACCGCAGTTTGGCTCTCGCACCCTCAGCCCTCTCCCCCGATACGCGGAAGAGGGAGTTGAATTGCCATCGGCCCGACCACACTTGTTGCCAATTTGACGACGCCCGATTGCTGCCAGCTTTCAGACATCGTCTGCGGCAAACTTGAAAAACCTCGGCAAAAGCGGGGTCTAAGTGAGGCGGCGGTTGGCCGCCTCAGTTTTCCGCGAATTGGCACCGGCCCTGCGATGTTCGGCGGCCACTGGGTTGCCAAACGAATGTCTCGAAGCGCGGCAAACAGGTCAACGAGCCGGCTGGCGGGGTGATCTCGCTGAAGGCTGAAGCAACTCTCAACCAAACGTGAGCCGTAACTAAAGGAATGATGTCATGATGACCAAACTCACATCCACCCAGAAGAAAACGATTCGCGAACTCCCGGCCTTGCGGACCGACGATTCCACCAAGAAGTCTGCCGAACGTCATCGTTGCTGCCGCTGCTGCCGTTGCTGCCGCGGTCGCTAACGCCTCGATCCTCGGTTCGACTGTCACCAGCACGGTTCGTTTAATACGTCGTTCGGAAAGGAAACCGATTATGAGCCTCTCCACGTTGGAAGCCGTCTGGCCAATGTCTGTCTCAAACATAGCGGTCCCTGGCATCGGCTATGCACTTCGCGAACAGAATCGCTATATCTTGAACGATCCGGCCATCAACGCGGTCGAAATCACCTTCGAACGAGCTGACGAACCGCTGCGCATCGACCGCTACATCGGCGACATGGAGTTTGACCACGTCAGCGTTCACGCGCTGAAGCTGTCTGTCGCCAGCCCCGACGCGCCGGGACGGCATTACCTGGAAACGCTCAAAGCGATCGCCGAGGAGAACGGCGCGGAGTCGATCAGCGATCACTTGGGCTTCACTCGCGATGGCCACAACGGCGTCGAGATGGGTCACTTTGCACCGCCGCCGTTCACACTGCCGGCTCTCGACGCGACCTGCCGGAATATCGACCTCATTCAACGGTTCTTCAGCGACACGCGGTTCTATATTGAGAACATCGCTTACTTGTTCCGCTTTGAAGGGACGATGACCGAAGCCGAGTTTCTCTGGCGAGTGCTCCGCGGCACCGGCTGCGGCTGGCTGCTGGACGTCACCAACGTTTACGCCAACGCGACGAACTTCGGCTTCAACCCTTATGACTTCATCAGCGAAGTCATGCCGGCCGCCGAACGAGTTCAAATTCACTTGGCCGGCGGTTTCTTCGACGAGAAGGCCGGCATGTACATCGACAGTCACTCGGAACCGATCCCAGCCGCCGTGTGGGAGCTGTACCACCATGCCCTCGAACAAGGCCGCCGCAAAATCGACTGCGTGTTTCTGGAACGAGACCAAGACTATCCCGACGAACGTGGCTGGCGCAGCGAGATTCGCCAGGTACGCGCGATAGCGGAGGAAATTTGTGCCATCCGTAGCCGCAAGCTGCCAGCTTGAGGGCCGAACATTGAATGACATCCGAATAGCAATCCTATGACGACAAGCTGGCAGCTTGTCGCTACGACTCTAACTGGTCGCCCGGGGCGGAGTGTGGAAGTCTGTTGGGCCACGTCATCGATCGTTGGGAAGGCCGGTGATGGAACCCTGCGCAAACGGCACAACCACACTTCTCCCCGGACGCCCAGCCGGAAGGCAAACCACGAATGACCACCATGCAAACCATCACGTCCGACTATCGCGACCAGATTCAGCGATGTGCTCAGGCGCTGGCGCTGGCGCATGTCGAGGACATGCGGCCATTCCTGGCTCGCGGCGTGAAGGCCGAACACGTGAAGCTGTTCACGGACGGAAACCTCGAGAAGCGGTTCGACAAAGTGCTGGATCAAGTCGAACTGTTGAAGAGCGCGTTCGACAACTTGAACGATCTTGTCGGCGAGTACATCCGCGAAGTGCCGCTCGCGGCGTACGACACCGGTTGTTCGGACGGCGATCGGTTCCTGCGATGGCTCAGCCTGACGCACGTTACGATGCCGGAGCAACAAGATCACATCACCTGCCAGCTCGCTCGGCACGAAGTCGAGGCGATCGCCCGCAAGAACCGTCTTGGACATGTTCGCTTCCAAGAACTCTGGAGCATGGCTCAGAGGTTGCGAGGCGACGTGGAGTCCAATCCAAGACTCCGCATCCATCTGAATCCGATCCGCACTTCAGCGACGTTTCAAACGACGGCGTTGCTGGACGCGGATTCGGCAACGCCGGCCGACGTGATGTTCTTCGCCTGCCAGCAGGAGATTCGCACGTCGGTCATTGAAACGACCGGTCACCAATACCTCGGAACCTTGGCCTCCCACGGTCCACTCACGTTGAAGGAATGGACCTGCTTCGATCGCTCCGCTTCACGGAGCGACTTGATCGAGTTTTGCCGCGACGCCCTGGATATGGGATTGCTCGCCTGTGGCTGAAGAGGCCCCAACGCGTTCATCGCCAGCAACGTTGCTCCCTCTCCCCCGCATCGGGGGAGAGGGTCGGGGTGAGGGGGATTCGTGGGCCAGTGAAGTGCTCGACCCCCTCTCCCTAGCCCTCTCCCCCGCCGCGGGGGAGAGGGGACAAATTGCGCGCACGGCACGCATTACTGACAACCGAACCTCTAACACCAATGCGAAGAGCCTCCTGAGTGAACGTCGCCCGCTCTCGCCCAGTGCTCGGAACATCTCGGAATTCCGTCCGCTCAGTCGCCGTGGGAGGCCACTATGATTACTGCTCAAGCTTCACCGTCCGTCAGTCCTCGGCCCCGTTCTTCGGCGTCCATTTCGTCGATGCCGTCCACGCCACATACCGCATCACACAGCCGGCATCCATTGAAAGTGATCTTCGCCGCCAACCGCGCTCGGCTATTGGTGACCTATATTCTGTTCAATGTCGAGAACTTGCTGCGACTGGCCCAGCCGCTCGTGCTCGGCTGGGCGATCAACGACTTGCTGCATGACTCGTCGTTTGGACTGCTGCTGTTTGTGGCTCAGCATCTGACGCACTTGTTCATCAGTTCGCTGCGGCAAATGTACGACACGCGGGTCTACACGCGTATGTACTCGGACCTCGCGACGAATCTGGTCGTCGAGCAACGAGGCCGCGAGGTCGGCGTCTCGCGCGTGGCCGCGCATTCAACGCTGTCCCGCGAATTCGTCGAGTTCTTCGAGAACCATGTGCCGCTCATCATTCGATCACTGTACTCAATCGTCGGCGCGCTGCTGATGCTGGCCTGTTACGATCGACTGCTCGTGCCGATCTGCCTGGGCTTGCTCGTGCCGGCGATTGTGCTGAACCGAATGTACTCGCGAAAGACGTTCGAACTCAGCCGCCAACTGCACGATGAATTGGAACACGAAGTCGATGTCATCGAACCGGGCCAACACGCCGCCGTGCGACGACACTACGAAGCGATCTCTGGTTGGCGAGTCAAACTCTCCGACTGCGAGGCTCTCAACTTTGGCACGATGGAGCTGTTCGTACTCGGTGTGATGGTGGTCGCGTTGCTCCGCAGTTGCGAAAGCATCACCGCGACGCCCGGCGACATCTTCGCCGTGTTTCGTTACGTGCTGATGCTCATCATGGGTTTGGATGCCGTACCGAAACTCGTCCAGCACCTCAGCCGACTGCGGGACGTGTCGCAGCGTTTGCGACGCGCGTAGGCGAGTCCGATGGCGAGCGGGGGGCGTCAGCCCTCTGATGCATTGGTGAAGGACAGCGTCGGAATAGTTCGGAAGCATCAGGGGGTTAACGCCCCCCGCTCGCCGGCGAGAGTCGCAATCAGAATTCCCGCCGCGACCGACACGTTTAACGACGTCACCGCTCCCCGCGGCGTGATGCCACACACGGCGTCACAGTGCTCGGCCGTGAGGCGCCGGAGTCCCCTTTCTTCATTCCCCAGCACCAGCAGCCACGGACGTCCGCGGTCGACTTGAGTGACATCTTCGGTTGCGTGCTCAGATGTGCCCAAGACCCACAAGCCGGATTTTTTGGCAACTGTCACCGCTCGACCAAGATTGGCGACGAGCGAGAACGGCACATGCTCGACGCCGCCGGCTGCGACGTCGTAGACCGTGCCATTCATCGGCGCGGAGCGGTCCTTCGTGAGCACGATGCCTTGAACGTCGAAGAAGGCCGCCGTCCGAAAGATCGCTCCGACATTGTGCGTGTCTTGCAGGTTGTCGAGCGCCAGCCAAAGGCCGTGCCCTTCGGCTTGCGAGGCGACATTGGCAAAAAGTTGTTCGAGCGACACGTCGCTGCGTTCGCGCACCTTCGCCGAGACGAGCGTTTGCCGTTCCGACTTCTCGCCGCCGTCGCGGTAGTCACGCCGAACGACTCTCCCTATCCGAGTCACTCGCACCGCATGAGCCTGTGCGACACCGAGGACGGCGGCCCACGCCGGGCTGGGCGAATCAGTGCCGACACAAACTTCAAAGACATCGTGCGGGCGAGTCTCGATGGCAGCCAGGACACTGTGTGGGTTTTTGAGTTCGAGGGACATGTGAAGTATTTTTGATTTTTGATTTTGGATTTTCGATTGGGGCGAACCGACTGCCGACTGCCTACTGCCGACTGCCTTCTCCGCCCTTTGCCGTTGAGCTTCGTAAAACAAGATTCCGGCGGCGACAGCGGCGTTCAGGGATTCAATGGCTCCGAACTGCGGGATCGTGACGAGTTCGTCGCAGGCTGCCAGCAACTCTG
>CAYSHJ010001245.1:0-10466 GCA_964430385.1 uncultured Planctomycetaceae bacterium | reverse complement strand
GTCATCGCCGTCATCGCCGCGAATCACATAGATGTCGATCTCGCCGCTGTGTTCGAGCAGTTGATCGACGATGCTCCGCGCGAGCAGTCGCCGCCACCAGGATTGAGCCGTCTTGCCAACGACGATCTTTGTCACGTTTCGCGATTGAGCAAACTCCACCACGGCGCTTGAAACGTTGTCGCCCACGAGTGTGTGCGTTTCGGCTCCAAGCCGCTCGGCCAGCCGCAGGTGTTCGGCGATTTGCTCGCGAGCGGCCAGAGACTGCACGACGATCTGCGGCGTGGTGACGGCAACTGCCAGCCACTCGCATCCGAACGCGACCGACATCCGCTTGGCCGTGCGCAGTAATCGAGCGGTCGTGGGACTCGGCCCGACGCAAACTAGCAGCCGTTCATTCGTCGCCCACGGAACAGTCGCCGATTGGTCCTGTCGAGCGGCATCGACATCGCGCCGCAGCCGATCGGCCGCTTGTCGCAATGACATCTCACGGAGCGCGACGAGATTCGATTTCTGAAAGAAATTGTGTAGAGCGCGTTCCGCTTGTGGCGCGAGATACACCTTGCCGGCCGTCAGCCGTTCGATCAGTTCTTCCGGCGTGAGGTCGATCAATTCGATCTCGTCCGCCCGTTCGAGCACCGCGTCGGGCAGCGTCTCCTGCACGACCACGCCAGTGATTTGCGCGATCACGTCGTTCAAACTCTCGACGTGTTGCACGTTGAGCGTTGTGTACACGTCGATGCCTGCGTCGAGCAGCTCTTCGACATCCTGCCAGCGTTTCGCGTGCCGCAAACCTTCCGCGTTCGTGTGAGCCAGTTCATCCACGAGCAACAACTGCGGCTTGCGAGCGAGTGCCGCGTCGAGATCGAACTCGCGGAGCGTCACTCCGCGATACGGCACTTGCCGAAACGGCAACGCTTCGAGCCCCTCCAGCAACGCCTCAGTTTCCGCACGCCCGTGCGGCTCGACGTAGCCGACGACGACCTCGACGCCTTGAGCCTTCTCGCGCCGCGCGGCTTCGAGCATTGCAAACGTCTTGCCCACTCCGGCCGCGTACCCGAAGAACACCTTCAGCCGACCACGCTGCGCTCGGCTCTCATCCGCCTGTACGCGCGCCAGTAATTCATCGGGATTGGGTCGATCATCGGTCATCTCTGGCAATCTACCGTGGGAGGCCGGCAGTGTAGACGCGACCGGTTCCGTTTTCGCGGCTCACACACGACGATGGAGTCCTGGTTCGGAGAGTTCGTGCATCGGTCGCCGGATGTGGATCTCGGTCACTTGCTTGCCGTCGCGGCTGATTCTGACTTCGCGTGGCGGATTGTGAAGATTGCATGGCAGTTCCATGATGACCTCCTGACGGTCGCGGTAATGAGAGCCTTCATTGGGACTTTGCTCCGACCGCATTCAGCGTCAGATTCAACCGCAGCACGTTGACGCGCGGCTCTCCCAGCACACCAAACGTCCGGCTTTCGGTGTTGCTAGCGACGATTTCTCGGAGTCGATCCTCGCTTAAGCCACGCGCTTTCGCGACTCGCACGACTTGATATTCCGCGGCCGCCGGGCTGATGTGTGGATCGAGGCCGCTGGCCGATGCGGTCACCAGATCGGCTGGTACTGGACCGGTTTGATCCGGATGCGCCGCGCGGATCGCTTCGACTCGGCCCTTGATGGCGTCGAGCAGTGCTGGGTTCGTCGGTCCCAAGTTGGAACCAGTCGAAGCGGCCGAGTTGTATCCCGTGGGACCGGTTGCGGACGGACGGCCCCAAAAGTAACTCGGATCGTCAAACGTCTGGCCGATCAACTCGGAACCGACCGGCTTTCCGTCTCGCACAATCACGCTGCCGTTCGCCTGATCGTGAAACACGACCTGAGCAATGACGGTGATCAACGCTGGATACGCGACGCCAGTCGCATCACGTTCAAACTATCGAGCACTGGGTACGTCGAAGCGAACGCGGCCGGGATGATCGCGAAGTATTTCGCGACGTCGTTGGCCAGGCTGAACGTCGTCAACGCTCCGCGAGTCATCAGCAATTGCTTGCCGATTTCAACCACCTCGATCAGCTTGGTTGGGTTCGAATCGAGATCGACCATGTTGCCGGCTTCTTTGGCCGCTTGCGTGCCGGAGTTCATCGCGACCGCGACGTCGGCTTGAGCCAGCGCCGGCGCGTCATTCGTGCCATCGCCGGTCATGGCCACCAGCCGGCCGCCGGCTTGATGTTCGCGAATCAATTTCAACTTGGCTTCTGGAGTGGCTTGAGCGAGAAAATCATCGACTCCCGCCTCGGCTGCGATCGCCGCGGCTGTGAGTTGATTGTCGCCGGTGATCATCACCGTCTTAATGCCCATGCGTCGCAATTCGGCAAAGCGTTCTTTGATGCCGCCCTTGACAATGTCCTTGAGATAGACCGTGCCCAGCGTGCGTTTGCCGTCAGCGACGACCAGCGGAGTGCCGCCCTTCTTCGCGATGTCCTCAACCGCGCGGCGTGTCTCGGACGGCACTTCACCGCCCGATTGTTTGACGAACGCTTCAATGGATTCAGCCGCGCCTTTGCGGATGCAGCGGCCATCCATGTCTACACCACTGATGCGCGTGTGGGCCGAGAACGGGATGAAGTGCGCGTGCAGATCCTGGACGTTGCGGCCACGAAGACCGTACTTCTCTTTGGCCAAGACCAGGATGCTGCGGCCTTCGGGAGTTTCATCCGCTAGCGACGCAAGTTGTGCCGCGTCAGCCAGCGTGCTGATATCGACACCGGGAGCCGGAATGAGTTCAACCGCTTGCCGATTGCCCAAGGTGATTGTGCCGGTCTTGTCGAGCAGTAACACATCGACGTCACCTGCCGCTTCGACCGCTCGGCCGGAGGTTGCGATGACGTTGGCTTGAATCATGCGGTCCATGCCGGCGATACCGATGGCCGACAAGAGTCCGCCGATTGTCGTCGGAATCAAACAGACCAAAAGCGCGACCAGAACTGTCACCGTGACTGGCGAACCTTTCCCCGCCGCTGTCACGCTGTAGACCGAGAACGGCAGCAGCGTCACGCAGACGACCAGAAAAATGATCGTCATCGCCGCCAGCAAAATGTCGAGCGCGATTTCGTTCGGAGTCTTCTGACGTTTGGCTCCTTCGATCAGCGAAATCATGCGATCCAAAAACGTCTCGCCCGGATTGGCCGTGACGCGCACGATCAGCCAGTCGGACAGCACGACCGTGCCACCCGTCACGCTGCTACGGTCGCCGCCGCTTTCACGAATGACGGGAGCGCTCTCGCCCGTGATGGCGCTTTCGTTGACCGAGGCCACGCCTTCGATGACTTCGCCATCGACCGGGATTGTGTCCCCCGCTTCGACGAGCACGATGTCATCTTTACGCAGTGTTGCCGCTCCGATCGGCTGCCATTTGGCTCCGTGCCGCGGTTCGCTCAGTTTCTTCGCGGTGACGTCTCGTCGAGCTGCTCGCAATGAATCAGCTTGAGCCTTGCCGCGCCCCTCGGCCATCGCTTCGGCGAAGTTGGCAAACAACACCGTGAACCACAGCCAGGCGGACACTCCCAGGATGAACGCCGGCGACTCGCTGCCGCCAGCCGACAAGGCGTGAATACCCAGGCCAGTCGTCAGGATGCTGCCGATGAAAACGGTGAACATCACCGGATTCCGAAGCTGACGCTTCGGGTTGAGCTTCTTCAAAGAATCGAGCACTGCCCGCTTCACGATCGACGGATCGAACAGCGGACGAGCTTTGGCAGACATGATGCTTTCACTTTCCGTTTCAGTCGTTGATTGATATTCGCGCGGGATTCATCAGCCGGAACGCGCTAACGTCCGGTTCAAACCGGGGCTAGCGCCCTGCGGCTGATGCGGTCAAACAATACTGAGGACTCTCAAATCGCCATCATCTGCAAGTGTTCCACGATCGGCCCGAGCGCGAGGGCCGGGACGAACGTCAGTGCTCCGACGAGCAGTACGGCTCCGACCAACAGCACAACGAACAACGTGTTGTGCGTCGGCAGCGTGCCGGCTCCGGGCGGCGTGTATTTCTTGCGAGCCAACGAGCCGGCAATCGCCAGCACCGGGATCATCAGCCAAAACCGTGACGCCCACATCGCGATGCCCAAGGCCGAGTTATAGAACGGCTCGTTGGCCGTCAGTCCTGCGAACGCACTGCCGTTGTTGTTGCCGGCCGACGAGAACGCATACAGCACCTCCGAGTAACCGTGAGCACCAGGGTTGTTCAAATTTCCTTTGGTCTCTTCACCCGCGACATAGTCAAATCCCGGGCCGACAACCGCGACGGCCGTCCCGATGAGAACCACCAGCGGCGGGATCAAAATCACCAGCGAGGCCATCTTCATTTCATAGGCTTCAATTTTCTTGCCGAGGTATTCCGGAGCGCGACCCACCATCAGCCCGGCGACGAACACCGCCACGATCGCGAACATCAACATGCCATACAGCCCCGAACCGACACCGCCGAAGATCACTTCGCCGAGCTGCATCAGCCACATCGGGACCAATCCGCCGTCGCAGCGTCAGTCATGCAGCCAAGCCGATTAACACGTGATGTGCCGTATCAATGTCGCGACCATGATCTGTCAGAGAATTCATCTGCCGCGGCGGTCAGTTCAACCAGTCGGGCCGAAAGACCATTGTCAGTCCCAGTACGAGCATCGCGGCAATGCCGGCAGCCCTCATGGAAAAAGCGTGCCAGGTGAGCGCCTCATCGACTTGTTGACGTGTCGTTTCCGCGTCGCGAAAGCCCACCTGAAAAGAGCTGCCGACATAGCACGCCGGAACCGAGGCTTTCTCGATGCGGTGATCTTTCGCCATTCGCAAGACATTCCGTGCGATATGTCCGGCTTCGAGTTGGCAATATCGCTTAGCACGGGGACCGTATTTGAGTGCCATGCGATCAACGTCCGCGACGATCACCAAACAGCACGGCGCGTCGCCAACGCAGGGCTGGTCCAGGGCAGCGGCTTGTCGCTTCGACCGGACGACTCTCGCGACCGGCGTCTCTCGAATCACGCTAGACCTTCCGAACGAAGGATCGCCACCGCTCGCGTCGCGACTTCCACTTGGTCGCCGACAGTATCAAGAGCCCTGAGCAGCCGGCGCGAGGCATCACTCGGCGGCTCCCAGCAAATGACCGAGTGCTGATAGACCGTCCAATGGGCATCCGAAGCATCAGCCTGGCGCGTCTCAAGCCGTTGACGCGCAACTTCGGCGGGAGCTTCGCAGGCCAGCCAGACGATCGGCACGCCCAGGCCGACGGCCAAGTGAGCGAACTGCTGGCGAAACGATTCTTGCAGGAACGTCGCATCGACGATGACTCGGCCGCCGCCTCGCAGTTCCGCTTCCGCGCGGCGCAGACATTCGGCGTAGGTACGATCGGTCCATTCGGGAGCGTAGATTCCTTCTTGAAAACCCGCGGCGGTTGAAGTCCGAGCAAAATCCGCCGCGCCGGCCAGTTCCTTCCGCACGACATCTGTGCGGATGACTTTGAAGTTGGCGGCATCTGACAATCCGCGAGCGACCGTCGATTTACCCGTCCCCGGCAAACCGGACACCAGCACCAATGCCGGCCGCTGCGTTGCTGATTCCAACTCGCCGAGTGCGATCAGCCAATGCGCCTGGGCCTGCCGCATCGCCGACGTCCGTTCCTCCAAGGCGATTTCGGACTCGTCGGCCGTGATGCCTTCAACCTTCGCGCGGACTGCTGCTCGATAGGACGTGTAGAGCGGCAGCAATCGGCGTCCTTCCTCATCTCGTGTTCGTGCGAAATATTCGTCGGCGAATTGCCGTGCCAAATCACGACGACCGTAAAACAGAAAGTCCATCACGCAGAATGCCATGTCCGCCACGACGTCGATCCAACGAAACTCTTCGTTGAATTCAATGGCATCGATGATCGCCAAATCACGCGTCGGTAGATTCGGAAACAGGTAGATGTGATCGAGATGTAGATCACCATGAAGTTCGCGAGTAAAGCCAGGCTCGGTGCGGCGCTCGATCAGTTCTTGCAAAGCAGTCAGCGATGCGTCGGTCGCGCGACGCAGCCGCGAGTCAACCCGCGGCGTCAACAGACGGCCGACTTGCTGTTCGGCGGCATCCAGGTTGTCGCGGATGTTACGAGCGATCGCTGGAAAACGTCCGAACTTTGATTCCGTGCCGCCACGCGGTGCCACCGCATGAAACTTCGCGATCCGTTCGGCGAGTCGTGTGACATCCGCCGGCGTCAGCGTGTCCGTCTTAAGCCGCGCTGCCATTGTCGCCTCATCAGGCAGACGAACCATCTTTACGGCCCAATCGAGCGCCGGCCCTGGCTGCTCGAAGCAGAGTCCATTGCGGCCCTGGCAGACCGGCACGACTCCCAGATAAACGTCCGGAGCCAAACGCCGATTGATCCGCACTTCCTCGTCGCAGTAGAAGCGACGTCGCTCCAACGTGCTGAAGTCGAGAAACGGCAGGTTGACAGGCTTCTTAATTTTGTAGGCAAACGGCCCCGCCAGAAACACCGCCGAAATGTGCGTCTGCCGCACCTCAACGTGATCGACGGTGAATGGGTACGCCTGCGGATCGGCTAGCTTCTCAATCGTGGCGACGATGTCACCCGAGGTGAACGACATGATTTCCTCTAATGATCCAGACCGCAGCTTCCGTTCCATCGGAGTCTGATCTGCAAGCATCATTTGCATAAACCATCCAAGCAAACATGAACCTCGCAAAGTTGTGCGGTGATCCGAAGTGCCCAGTCTTGGCGAGCAGTATCGCACATGTTGGCAATTCTCGCCTGCGGTGTGTATTGCTCGACATTGATCGTCGGAGTCATTGTTGAGGTGGCACCGGACTAGGACTTGTCTCGGGCTGCGAGGGCTGCGGTTGTGAGGGCTGCGGCTGGAGCGGCCTCGCGAACGGCCGCAACTCGCCGACCGCACCACTTGCGAAACTCCTCCGCCGCCAGCATGAACACCGCAAATGGAAGCGTGAACAACCAGCAATTCCCGGCCGTCGCTATTTCTCGGAAACAACAGGCCATTTTCATCTTTCTATTCGTAAAGGCCGCTGGCATGATGTTTGCCTAGATTCCCCATCTGATTCGCTAGGCAAAAGGAGTTGCCAGCCATGGATCTCTCCGCCAGGAAGGTACGCCAGGATCTCTCCGCAGATTCCCTGTTCCGGCTAATTCGCTGCCGCTTGGATCGCGTGGCCGACCCGCGGGCGGACCAGGTCGGCATCACCCTCGGCGACGCCCTGATGTCGGCGTTCGCCATGTTCTCCCTCAAGGATCCGTCCCTGCTGGCCTTCGGCGACGACGCCTTTGAGACGGTGATCCCGGACCTCTCGCAATTTGAGCAAGCGGTCAACGACCGCGTGCCGATCACGCTTCATTCCCCCACCAGTTATGCCAGCTCCATCGCTCGCAGCTTCTTCGACGAACTCGAAGCCCGCTGCCGAACTCGCGCCGCCTGAGACACCGCCTCCCGCGCCGCCGCCCACGACGGAGAGCACTCCTTCTACGACCGTCTCGCGCCACAAGAAAGGCACGACGGAATCGGCAAAGCAGGCCGCCGTCGCAGCATTCGGCAGTCCTTCGACACTGCAGCTTGAGCCAATCGGCGCGACAATACCGCCGGATCAACAAGGCCGACGGCGTCTCGCGAACACGTACCTGATTGAGCGAGCGATGATCGTCGCTGACACGAACCAACCTCGGCAGGTCTTCGACGAAAGTGAACTTCAAGAGTTGATTGCGTCCATCCGCGCACGTGGCATCAAACAGCCATTGGCAGTGCGGTGGAACGTCGAACTCGGCAAATACATGGTCATCGACGGCGGCCGCCGCTTCGCTGCCGCGGTGTCGCTCGGTCTTTCGGAACTCCCGTGCTGCGTTCAAACCGCCGAAGGAAAAGACATCCTCATCGACCAAATCGTCCACAACTGGCAGCGAGTCAACTTGCGCCCGCTGGAAACCGCCGACGCACTCGCCCGTCTCCGCGACGAACATGGCCTCTCGCAACAACAACTCGCCGAAGTCACGGGCAAACCGAAAAGCGAAATCAGCAAACTGCTCGCGATCCACGACAACGTGACACCCGAGGTTCAACGCCATGCTCGCGGTGATCCTGGTGACGCGAAGCTCACCAAACGTCATCTCTACAACATCTCGAAGCTCCCATCGCCGCAGCAGACAGCCGTCGCCGATCACGTGCGGAACTTGAAACTCACGGCGACTCAGACGGAGGAACTCGTGTCGCAATCACGCGGTCGGACCAATCGCCGATCGGCAGGTCTGCAAGTGGTGATGAGCGTCAGAAAGGGGGCCAGCGTCGTTTTCACACAGACTTCGCCGACGTGCTGATCACTTTCAGCAAGGCAGGTGCGACCAATACCGATGTCGGAAGAGTTCTCGAAGCGGTACGTGAACAACTCTCCAAGCATCCTGACTAAGCGCGGTCCCCATCCGTATTGAACAGAGTTCACCAACTGAGATGGTCACTTCTTCTTCAACACTCCCTTCAGGAAATCAAACAATTCCTGCGTCGATTTGTCGATAATCTGAGTCGCGAATGCTGATTCCATGACTCCTACTCCGAAACGACTGGGACGACTTGTGGCGGACTGGAGTAGGAGCCGCGCTCAACGCCACAAGTCGATTTCAGCCGCTCGCTGTTGCAACAACCAACGACACCCGACGAAAAATCTTACTCGTCAAAACAGCCATTTACGAACGTGTTCGGCAACAGCCACGAGCCGCTCGTCTCCAATTCGTTCACGATATCGGCCGGGCATGTCATCCTCTCGCCCGCCCGCGTGCCCCATGATGTGATTGACCGCCACTTGGTCACGAGATTCACCAGCGATCGTCGCGAATGTGTGGCGGATGGCGTAGAAACTACGCCCTTCACGTCCCAGCTTGAGTTGCTTGAGCAGTTTCCCGAACTGCAAGCCGACGGAGTCAATGGGGCCAGTCGGACCGATCCGCACCCACCGCACACCGTATCTCGTCAGGAACACACATCCAGCATCAGCCGCATGCTTCGCTGCTGGTCGTATTGTGATGGCGTCACGAACCGCAGCCACAGTTGCCAGCCACAGTGGACAGCGTCGTGGAACGCCGGTCTTCGGTCGTGGGAAGTCCACCCAGCCGCCGTCCAGGTCCAGAGAAGTTTGCGGCAGATTCGCCAGATCGCTTTGACCGAATCCGCAGTTGGCGGCGAGCAAGATCATGGCCTTCAGCGGTTGCTCGGCCGAGTTGATCAGTGATCGCACGTCAGCGGCCTCAAACATCCGCAGCGGCTTCGCTTGCCGTTCCATGCGGAGCTTCGCCTTCGATGGCGTTTTGAATCCGGGGCCGAACCTGATCGGTTGCTGAATCAGTCCGGCGTCATATCCGTATTTGAAAGCGATCCGAACCAGCCGCACGGCATTCGCAACTCCAACCAGTCCGCGCGTCTCGGCAAACCCCGCTCGCAGTTTCTCAAAATCGTCTGTCGCGAGGTCGGTGACGAGCCGCGTCTTGCCGAATGTGTCACAAATCCGCTCGCACGTTGCGTAGTAGTCGCCGAACGTGCGCGGACTCAATTCGCCGCTGTCCACCATCGACTTCTTTTGCGTGAGGAACCGATTGCACAAGTCGCGAACGGTCAACCCGTCGCCCTGCACTCGCGGCGTTCGACCGGCTTGCAGATCGTCGCGTTGTTCCAAATACTTCCGCAGTGCGGCATCAGGATCGACACCGAAGTAGATTGTGCGCCCCCGAATCTTTTTGGTCCATTGTCCCGTCCGATGCAGGTATAACGGAAAGTCGCTGTATGGTTTCTTCTTCGCTGGTCGCTTCTTTGATTGGATTGGTGTCGGCATTGTTCTCGGCCTTCGTTCAAGGCGGCTGGCGTAGTTTCGGGGGTAGTAGCATTGTACTTGCTGTCCTTGGAAATGCAATAAACACTGTGTTTTTAGTACTTGCGCCCATAGCTCAGTTGGATAGAGCAACGGATTTCTAATCCGTAGGTCGGGGGTTCGAATCCCTCTGGGCGTGTTCAGTTACGTTGAGCCGAATTGATCTGTCAGAGAAAATGTCAGAGAATTCGACTCGATGATGGCGACAAGAAACTCCTTTCAGTGGTCTTGTCAGATTGATGTTTGTCTGACGTCATGACATCAGAGATCGTATCACCGGCAATTGTTCGCTTAATGTGCGTTCGCGCTACTGGACTCGTGTCAGGCGGCCGTGGCGCGTGTCGTCGGCGACATCGCCGTGGCGGACCGTTACTACTGTTCCTTCATGATGATCGCCTTGGTGCTGGCTCAAGGGACGCAGGTCTGCGCGCAAACATCAGGGGCGTCACTCGGACTTCCGCCGCGGCCGGCGATTGGGCAAGTACGATCACCTCATCGTCTGGACTCGGCCGCAGCGACCGACGTGGATGGACGAAGAGACCTACGCGCAGATTCCCGAGACGCTC
>CAYSHJ010001244.1:0-2541 GCA_964430385.1 uncultured Planctomycetaceae bacterium | reverse complement strand
ACTGGACCGACTCGCAGAAGCGGGATATGGCGAAGGAATACCATGCCGAACTGGGATCGAGTGGCATCCGCGCGCCGCAACTCGAAGAATTCCTACGTGGGCTGCAGCTCTGCCGATTGCACTTGGCCGTGCAATGGCTGGGATGGTCAAGGCAGTGGTCGCCGCCGCTGGAACATCGGCAGGACTGGTTCGCGGAGGCTCGTGGCGCCGCACGCTCGCTGGGATGGCTTGTGTGACTCATCGCGCTGCCAGCCCTCACGGGACTAGCTGCGTAAATGTCCAATGATTCCGCCCAAAGGCCAAAAAGTCATCAGGCTGTCATTCGGCAGTTCAAAACCAGTCGATATGGAATGTGACGAACGGCAAGTCGTCCTGGTGACATCCGCAGTATTCGCAACGGTTGCCGGCACGTTGACGGACCAATCGGCGAAGTGCCTTGTCGATCGCCACAGCGTCAACTCGAAGCCTTGGCAATCACGGCGCGCGCCTTGGGCTGCAAAACACCGATGAAGTTGATCGCCCGGATGTAGGTCTCGTACTTGTCTCGCTCGTCATCCGTCAGCGTCCCTTCGGTCGATTTCTCGGCTAGGTCGTCCAACGTCTCTTGTACCTGCGGCGAAGCACGGAGTGCCGCGATGCGTCGAGCCACATCCGGGGCCAGACAGCGGCTGACCGGCTCAAAACGTTCGTCGAGGACGGCGCTGTTGGATTGCTCACTCATGACCACAGTTCTTCACGGTTTTGCAATGAAGGAAGCTCGTCGCCCTGCACTCGAGGCGTCCGACCGGCTTGCAGATCGTCGCGTTGTTCTAAATACTTCCGCAGCGCACCATCGGCATCGGCACCGAAGTAGATCGTGCGGCCACGAATCTTCTTCGTCCATTGGCCGGTGCGGTGCAGGTACAAAGGAAAGTCGCAATATTGTTTCTTCTTCGCTGGCCGTTTCTGTGATCCGGTTCGCGTCGGCATGATTCAGAGCCTTCGTTCAAGGCGGCGGGCGTAGTAGTATTGTCCTCGACGTCCTCGATGTCGCAAGAAACCGAAGTTTTTAACGTGGTTTGGAGGTGTAGCTCAGTTGGTAGAGCAACGGACTTTTAATCCGTAGGTCGTGGGTTCGAGTCCCACCACCTTCACTGGTTCAAGGCCCTCATTTTCTTTCTGCGGGAATTTGAGGGGTTTTTGCTTCGGGGACTGGGTGTGGGCTTGGGCAGTCTGGAGTGGTTGATAACGGTTGCAAACTGCTGAGTTGCCCGCTTTGTTGCAGCTGATCCAGGTGCCCCACCGTGGCGACGACACGCTGCTTCGTGCGGCCCTTTTCCCAGCGATTCTCGACGATTTGCAAATACACTCGGTCGCCGCTGCGTTTCTGGCGGAAGAACATGGTGACCTCCCTCTGGCCTCTTTGTGCCACCATGACAATATCACATATACTTATCACATATACTCTAACAATGTCAACAAAACAACATCATGCGTGGCGCCATGATCACGCCACCCACGCTCTCGATCTGTCGCATCCAGTGGCTCGACTTGCGCGAGTGCATCCCCATTCACGAGGTGATTTGTTTCACCGGAAGTGGGACAGTCCCTTGTTTCGGCTGGTCAGCGTTGGCTTACTCGCCCTCGAATGGTCCCTTCGTCGGTTGTCGGGATTTGGGTAAAAACATGCGCTGACGGAAGACTGGAATGCTTGCCGCGAACACTCGTTCCAGTCACGATTCGAAGTCGAGAAACTGGGCTCTCCGTCATTCGTGTTGGAACGTAGACATCAGCCGCCGGGCGCTAGCCCACGGTTTAGCGAAATCAAAACCCTGGGCTAGCGCCCGGCGCTGATTCGACACAAGATCTTTCGTCAACACTTGCGGTCGAACCGCTGAGTTGTTGTCTTACACGGCTCAGTCGGACATCGACAACACTCAAGGAACTCAAGCATGAAGATCATTCGCTATCGCGACTCTGCGGGTCAGACACATTACGGCCGGCAGCAAGTGGACGGCTCGGCCACTCGGATCGAGGGAGACATCTTTGGACTGCACACCGACACGGGCGAGAAGTCGAGCGTCGCAAAAATGCTCGCTCCGGTTTTTCCCGTCGACGTGCTGTGCATCGGTCTGAACTACCGCAAGCACGCTGAAGAAGGGAACCAGCCGATCCCCGAATACCCCGTGCTATTCATGAAGAACTGTGGAGCCGTCAACAATCCGGGCGATCCGATCCTGTTGCCGCGACATCTCCGCAGTGACGCCGTCGATTACGAGTGCGAACTGGCCGTCGTCATCGGCAAGGCGTGCCAGAATGTCTCGAAGGCGGATGCTCTGAACTTCGTTCTCGGTTATACGTGTGCGAACGACGTGAGTGCTCGCGATTGGCAGATCAAACGCGGAGGCGGTCAGTGGTGTCGCGGCAAGACGTTCGCCACGTTCTGTCCACTGGGACCGTGCTTGACCACAACGGATGAGATTGCGAATCCAAATTCGCTGAGCATCAAGACGATTCTGAACGGGCAGACGATGCAGGACTGGAACACCGACGACATGATCT
>CAYSHJ010001243.1:0-5220 GCA_964430385.1 uncultured Planctomycetaceae bacterium | reverse complement strand
TGCGATTGAGTCAAGTTTTCGGAACACTAATCGACACTGATCTTCACTAATCAAACCACAGTCCTCGTGCCATTAGCGTTGATCAGCGCCGATTAGTGTTCCAAAGTTTGTTTTTACGTTGGTCTGAGGCGAAGCCTCGCTAGAGTCTTTGTCCGAAACATGAGTGTTTTTGGCGTGCGCGATTGTCGTCAGTCGTTCAATTGCAAGCTGCCAACGAGTCCCACCGGGAGTAGGTAAAAAATGTGGTTCTTCTGGGTCTGGAGTGGCTGATGCACCTTGCCACGGACGCCCCGTGGCAATTCCACGGTGGATTTTGGGAAGGCATCACTCCGATGTCCAATGCTTGAAGTCTGCGGTCGGAGGCCGGTGCTGCTGGAAAGAAACCTGCCAATTGCGAGTCAGGTGCTGGCAGAGACTTCTCGGCCAGAGAAATCCTTCGGGCTCCATTGGACATCGGAGCAATGCCTTTAAAATCCATCTTTCAAAAATACAGACAGTTTCAACCAGCCACTCCAGACCCAGAAGAACTCATTTGTTACCCGACAAGTTTTTACCTACTTCGTGATTTTTGCGCCGCGCGGTGACTGTCTCTCTTGGGTTGCGGGCGAAGCCCGTGTTAGGGGTTTCGGTACAAAACATGATCATTGACGTTCACAGCCACACCTGGGCCTTCCCCGAACACTTCAGCGACGACTTTCGCCAGCAGGCCAAACGCGCAAAGGCTGGCGTCGAAGTCGATCTGACGATCCGCTATGACGACTACCGCAAAGCCGCCACGGACGACACGATCACAATCGTCTTCGGCGGCAAAGGTAATCTGAGCGGCCTGTGGGTCGATGATCGTTACGTCGCGGACTATGTCGCCGCTCACCCGGACACGTTGATCGGCTACTTGTCTGTCGATCCGACTCAGCCCGGGTGGCAGGACGAGTTGCGATTCGGTCATCAAGAGTTGGGCCTGTGCGGCATCAAGCTGCTGCCGATGTACGCCGGCTTCCGGCCGGATGACTCACTGCTCGATCCGCTGTGGCAGTATGCGACCAAGCACGAGCTCCCCGTGCTGTTGCACACCGGCACGACGTTTGTGGCTCAAGCTCCGCTGGAATGCACGCTGCCGCGGCATCTCGATCCAGTCGCGACGCGGTTCCCCGATGTCCGCATCGTGATGGCTCACCTCGGCCACCCGTATGAAGGCGAGGCGATCGTTGTGGCTCGCAAACATCCGCACGTGTACTGCGACATCAGCGCGTTGCACTACCGACCGTTCCAATTTTATCACAGCCTGATGTTGGTTCAGGAATACGGTGTGTGGGACAAAATCCTGTTCGGCAGCGATTACCCATTCACGACGGTGAACTCCACGATTGACGGACTGCGGCGGCTGAACGACATGCTGGCCGGCACGTCGCTGCCGCGACTGAACACGGACGCGATCGAGACGCTGATCCATCGTGACGCGCGTCCGCTGCTGCGACTGCGGTGAGCCACTTGTCGTCCAGACGGCAAACTTGTGATCTCAAATGCCGGTGAGAAGTGGGGGATCGTTGCTGAAGAATACAACAGACGGACGACGAAGATGTCACAGGGAACACAGCCTGGATGACTTCCACATCCGCCGTCGTAGTTCGTGTCGATGAACCAGCAGGCGATGTCATCGGTCGAGCGACTGCGAATCTCGCCCGTGGTCGGGTCGTCCACGTCCACGCCTTTGATTTCGACGACGAGTTCAGCAGCGTCGCTGTCAACGTAGCCGACACGCTCCGCGTGACGAGCCGAACGTGAAACAGATTCCGCTTTGCCCTTCGACGACTTACTCTTCGACGTCGAGGAAGCGTTCGGCTCATCACGCGGAGCGTGATGGCGATCGCCGCTCCGTCGCTGGCATCCCACCGGGATGCAAATCCGAACGCTGACTCCGAACCGGGGGTATCGCTCCGCTCAACCCTCGGCTAATGGCTACGATCCCTCCGGGATAAACCACAATCGACCGGCGTCTTCATCGCTTTCTGAATCAATCCTCCAAAAACTTCGGATGAACCGAAATTGCTCGGTGACCTTGGCCATCGCTCGTGAAAGCTCGACATACGACCGTCCAACTCACGCTCGGCCGTTACACGCACGCCAATCTGCTCGATTTGAAGTCCGCCGTGGACATGCTGCCGCCGTTGTCATCGCCATCACCCGACGAACGCGAAGCGAAATCAATCAGCGTGACGATGACTTCCACACCGATTCTCAATTCGCACGATTTCCCGGAAGAAGTCGCAAGTTTCTCGGATAAATTGAGTCCGCTCAGTAGCGACACGAGTGCCAACTCAATAGCCTGGACTCCCTCCGGGAGTGTACGCGGCTCTGGTGACCGCCCTGGGCTTCAAACCCAGTGTGGCGTCTGAAAAGACGCCAGGTGGGTTCGATTCCCATCCGCTCCCGCTTGTTGTCAGCCGTTGTGAGGTGCTCGCAGCGGCAACTACTTCGTCTTGTGATTCGCCGTCGTGTCAAACGTGTTCCGGAGCGGCGGGCGTTGTTCATTGCTTATTTGACTTCGACGGCGTGTAGATTGCTTGAAGTTGATTCAAGATGCCGTCCACCCGTTTCTGATGGGGATATTCGGATTCGCGTGGCTGGCCGAGCATTTCGTGCAGATCCCGGCCGACGTAAAGAAGTAAGGATTTCTCGCGGGCACCGGGCGTTGCGTGTGATTCCAGCCACGGAAGATGCTCTTCAATTTCAGCTCTGGCCTGCGCGACGAAATCGTTCCAGCCGGCTTGGTCCGAAGTGTTCTCGCGCCGCTGTTGCAATTCTTTGTAGACGGCGACGTATTGAGCGTAGATGTCGGGGCGATTGCGAGGCCAAGTCCACCAAGTGACCGCGAACACGCTGAGCACACCGGCGGACACCGTCGAAATCAGAAGCCTCCGCTTCCAGCGACGCGGCTGGAGGTGCGTCGGAAAACGGCGAGCGGTCAGGTGAGCCGGTAATGGTGAGCACCACGGTGGTTCCAGCGGTGGCGTAGGCGCGGTGGCAGTGACCGGCTCTGGAGGCGGAGCCGGATCGATGGCTTGTGGCGATTCCCGTTCTGTGGAGGCCACCGACCGACGCGAGGAGCTTGGTTTGCCGGCAGCCGTGCGCTCAACGAGCGGCACGTCCCAATCAATGTCCAATTCCTCTGCGTTCGGTTGGCGAAGTCCAAGGACTTCCGAGGCGTTGGCTGCGCCGGATGAACCGTCCAGGATAGCTTCACTCGACGGATCGCCCGGCGGCGCTGTCGGCTGACTCAGCGGCGACGCGGTGCCGTCGAACAACCCGGTGACGTCGTTTGCAGTGCGCCATGAGCCGTCAGTCCCGTCTCGAACTCGGTCCCTGGGCAGCAACGCTCCTGTCCGGGCCATTTCGACCAAAGCGTCCGCAGGCATCGGGCCGAGCAGCGCCCCGAAGTCGGTCTCCACAAACCACTGACTCGGCGAAGCGGTGACAACTGTCATTCTTTGGCTTCTCGCGGCGCGTATTCAACTTCGACCAAGATATTGTTCATCCGCCGTTCGACGGTGCATTTCAAGCCAGATGTTTTGAACGAACGAAACCGAGGGTGCAATTCTGGCGGTGGAAGTTCCTGCGGCCGTTCGACCCCCGTGCCGATTTCGTAATCCACAATGACGGCGACACGGTGCTGGCCTGAGATCGCACCGTCCCCCGGCTGAAACGTACCGAGCTGAAATGTTCCATCCTTGGCGATCTGCCCGGACGCGGTGATCGGCTTCGGCTGACCAATCGCTTCGAATTCCACGGTCCCCTTCGTCAGAGGAGTTCCGTCCGGAAAGATGACCGTCCCATGCACCACATACGCTGTCGGCGGCCGGCTGCATCCGGACACGGCACCGAACAACAAGACGAGCACTGCAAGAATCTTCGAAGGGAACATCGTGGCCACAACAAGCGAAAACTGGAGGGGCGAGGGGGTCGGGAGTCTTTTTCATGCCGCAGTTGCGGGAATTCGGGCGATTTAACTCATGTCGTGCGGCATGAAAAAGACTCCCGACCCCTTCCCGGATCTCAGAACTCCGTGACCACTTCGTGATCGTTTCGAGCGGTCAGACGACCGAGGAGGTCTGTGGCGATGAGCACGCTCACCGAACGGACGCTGCCGTCTCCCATCAGAAAATTGCAGATCCCCTCGTGATAGCTACCGAAGTTGTTGTTGAAAGCGTCTGTGGGAGACTTGGCAATCGGATAGCCGGGGCCTCCACAGCGCGAGAAATTTCCAGGATGGTCGCCGTTGTAAATCGCTCCGTCTTCCTGCGCGATGCCGAACTGAGCCGGCCGGACGTGTTTCTCACCCACCAGAATCGTGAAGCTCAGGCCGTCCACGAGATCTTTGAATTTGGTTCGGCTGCGCCAGGTGATCAGCTTCGCCATCGGCGGCGCATACCATCCAGCGGGGACGGTTGGCGGATCGGTCGTCGCCTCGCCCATGATCATCGCACCGTTGGAGGTGATCCAGTTCCAAACGCCCGCGGGTCCATATCCCGCCGAGCACGCATAGTCGCTCACGGTCCCCGGGACATGGCCGCTCGTCTCAAACGGAGACAAGATATCGTCATTCTGCGTGCTGTTCATCGACGGGGCGCGGCGCGACGGGCAATAGTACATCGGAATGCCCGTCAGCCGAGCCGTGTCGCTCTGATAGTAGTATTTGAGTTGCGGATCCCAATTCTTGAAAAGACTGAACTGTTCCAGATGCGGGAGAATCAGAAACGCCCAACTCATGTAGTGGTCGTAGTTCCGCGAAGGCGGCAGCTCATTGCGTTGCTCATGAAAGTTGTGGATCGCGATGCCAATCTGCTTGAGATTGTTCTTGCATTGCGTGCTGCGAGCCGCTTCTCTCGATTTTTGTACGGCGGGAAGCAGCAGAGCCACGAGAATTCCGATGATGGCGATCACCACCAACAATTCGATCAGAGTGAAGCCAAGCCGGACAGATCTCCGCTTTCCAACTCGGTGACTCCGTTTCATCGTCATGGTTTGTCTCTGCTCAAGAATCGTTGGACGAAATCGTCGCGGGCCGCGAGCATTTCCGTGACGGTCTTTCCACGACGATGGTAGATGATATTTGTGAATCGCGGCGTGTCGCAACGCAAGACCATGCCGCCCACTCACGAATATGCCCAACCGCGATTCAACATCCAACATCGCCGGACTGCACGGGCGTTTGATCTTTAAGGA
>CAYSHJ010001242.1:0-1773 GCA_964430385.1 uncultured Planctomycetaceae bacterium | reverse complement strand
AACAAGCCTGTGAATTCCTTCGAGTCGGCGGTTGGCAGTTTGAACTTCTGTACGAACTCGCCAGCCGGATCGCCCAGGAATTTGGCGTCAATCTCTTCGCCCAGTTTGCCGCCGGCTGGATAGACCGCCAGCGGACGCGGGCATGTGCCGACGTGCAGCCGATAGTTGCTGCCTCCGCCGTAGGCGGTCTCGCGGATTTGGATGACATACTTGCCGTCCTCCGGCGCGACGATCGACGCGACCGCGTCTTGATTGACGAGCGGCGTGTCGTCGGCGGCTGACAACTCGAACCGCTTCATGTCCATGATCGCGACATACGGATCAAACAACGCGGAACCGAGCCGCATCGCTTCGACTTCGGCACAAATCCGCTGACCCTTCTTGGCCTCGACGACATAGTAATCGACATCCTCTCCGCCGACTGTGCCGACAACCGTTTGATTCAGCGAGATCGGCTGCGGTTGATCGAACAGCGAGTTCGGTTCCTTCTCATCCACCTGCGGCAACGCTCCGACATAAAACGTCCGATAGTCCGAGATACCGGTCTTCGTCCGCACCTGAGCGACATGCTCGCCGAGCCGGCAGTCGGGTGTGATCTTGACCGTGGCCTTGCAGTTGTTGACGTCGACAGTCTCGACCTTCACGACTTCGAAGCCGGGCGAGTAGAAGAGAACCTGCTCCCCGTCACCGAGCTGCGAACCGCTGAAGGTCAGCACGGTTTCGGTGCCTCGCTGAAAGCCGCGCGGATTGATGATGCTCAGCCGCGGCGAGGCGGCAAAGGCTGAGGTCGGAAAGGCCGTCAATAACACAGCCAATACGAATCGTCGGAACATTGCGCACCTCACGGGTTACTTGATTGTTCTCGGTCTTCACGGCGTTTCCCCAGTCTCCTACGGTGAAACTGCCGTTCGCTTTCGTGTTTTCTTGGTTGTGGCCGTTCCAGCTCGCCGGCGCGAAACGGGGCTCGTAGTCGCACCCTCAAGCAACTGCTGAACCCACAGCAAATCTTCCTCGACGGCCGACACCGCGCGATTTCGCGACGCAGATTCCTTCAACTTGCGATTCAACCACGCCTTGACTGTGGGGTCAGCCTGCATCGCCTTCCGCACTTCCCGTTTGATGTCGCTCAGCTTTTGGGGACCGATCATAAAACGTTCCTCAGGATTTGGCGGAGATTATACAGTGAATCGACGGCGTGCTCGGCACTCATTCCCGCGTTCATCGCCTCCATCACTGCTTTGGCGTAAAGGTCATGCCGATCCTGGCTGTCTTCCGCAATGAGCGAAGCGATCAACGAGGCCAGGATTTCCTCAGAGGCCAGTTCGAGCCCAGGTTGAAACAAAGATAACTTTGGGTGCCGAAACAATAGTTGATGTCCACATTCGTGAGCGATGATAGCGGCCAAGCTGAATTCCTCAGCATTGGCGTCACGATCAAACGCTTCCGCGAAGACAATCAGGCGGTCATGCTTGGAATCAACCCCTTTCTGAAATTGCGCTCCTCCTGACTTGGTGGTTTCGTGCAGATATTCGACAGTCCCGACAAAACCAAGTCGCTTTGCAAGCCGCCCGACCCGGCGCTCGCGCCGAAGGTGCTCTTGCGGCGAGATGGCGGGCAGCGACTTCGGCATTCGTCTTTCGAACTATAGCCGCAGAGGACGCTGAGCTTCGCAGACTAACTCTGCGCATCTCTGCGTCCTCTGCATTGAATCAACCAACTTTAGGCCAGCAGTTCCTTGCGGACCTTGCCGCCGTCGACGATTTCGATCGGGCG
>CAYSHJ010001241.1:0-4812 GCA_964430385.1 uncultured Planctomycetaceae bacterium | reverse complement strand
GGCGACTTGGATATCTTGATTGCCACCTGCGGTCAGTCACCCCGGCTCTTGCGCAACGAGCAGCAGCTCGGCCGTCATTGGGTTCGTTTCCAGCTCATTGGCGGCGGAACGACCAATCGCGACGCGATCGGCACCGTCATCGAAGTCCATTCCGGCAACACCGTCCAACGTCGCCAAGTCATGCCGACGAAGAGTTATCTCTCGCAAGTCGAACTTCCCGTGACGTTCGGTCTCGGCCAGGCGACGACAATCGACAAGGTCGCGATTCGTTGGCCTGACGGTTTGACGCAGGTCTTGAACGACGTGGCCATCGACAAGCAGCACCAGATCCCAAAAGTCCAGTCGGCCTCGACGCCGTGACGTCGTCCAACCTACGGATTGCCAGCCGGTGCATCGGGCACCCAAACTTGAATCTCTTGGTCCACGATACGCAGGGCGAATGATTCCGTGCGAACTTTGGATTTGGGATTGTCCAGCCACGTCCCGTCTTTCACACAGAAACGCCACGCATGCCACGGGCAAGTGACGGCATTGTCCTCGACATAGCCCGCCGCCAGCGACGCTCCCATGTGCGGGCACACGTCGTTGATCGCGGAGTACTCGCCGCCCACATTGAACACGGCGACTAACTTGCCGCCGACACAATACGCCCGCCCTTCCCCGTCCGGGATATCACCGACCTGAGCCACCGTCTGAAAGTCCGCCATGCAAAACTCCGTTGCGGTTTCAAGCCGGAAGGTTGCTGAAGTACGGAATCATTGCGTTTCCAAGCGTCTGCCGGCGAGAACTCCTGCCGATGGTCCAATCGGCACTCGCGGATTTGGGAATAATCGACGATGCGTTGAATGCCGCGAACATGAGCGGCTCATCCGATTCGGATGCGGCGGTCCCCTGCCGAGTTCTATGTTCACACGCAACGGGAAGCCAAAGTGTCGCGAATCAGCGTGACGAAAATTGAATCGATGTATCAATTGGCCGCTCGGGGACTCGAACCCCGAAGCCTTTCGGCACAAGATCCTAAGTCTTGCGTGTCTGCCAATTTCACCAAGCGGCCGTTCCCACTCACTATTACGAAACTGCGTCCTGCATCGTAGCACGTTTCCGTGCGACATCCATCGTACGATTTCTGATCGCCTTGCAAAGCATTCGCTCGCTAACGCACGCACAATGCCGCGACAGCCGGGGGCAGGAGCGTAGTCGAAGCCGTCTCGGCGTGCCGGGGCGGCGAAGGCGTATGTCCCTGGCCCCGCGTCGCGGCCCACCGCCCTCGGCCAGAATGCTCTCCCACCGGGCACATTGGGCTAAGTTAGACCGGCGGCCTTCGTGGCTTGGGTCGAGCCGCTTCGAAGTCTTCGAGGCGGTATTCGGGCAGAAGCTGATTGATGCGTGCCTCGATGCTCGTCAGTTGGTCCCCTTGCTCGCGCGTGACGAACGTAAAGGCGCAGCCGCGTTCGTCGGACGACGACAATCGGCCGGTGCGGCCGACGCGATGCACGTAGTCGTCGCAGTATTCAGGGACGTCATAATTGATGATGTGCGAGATGCCGCTGACGTCGATGCCGCGGCCGACGACATCGGTCGCGATCAGCATGCGGACTTCGCCGGCGCGAAACGCCTTCATCACGCGGTCGCGGTGCGTCTGCGGCAAGTCGCCGTGCAGAATCGCGACGTTTGGCAAACGGCCCTGGAATCGGCCATACAGCGCATCGGCCCCACGCTTCGTGCGTGTGAAGACGAGCGCCTGCTTTGGCCGCTGATCGATCAACAGCCGCCGCAGCACCTCGAACTTTCGGTCGACGTCGACTGTGAGGTAATACTGGTCGATCGTCTTCACCAGCACGCCGTTGGCCGACATATCGACTTTCTGCGGCGACTTCATGTACCGATTGGCCAATCGTTCGACCGGCGGCGGCATCGTGGCGGAGAGCAACAGCGTCTGTCGCTCCGTCGGACAGCGTCGCAGAATTTTTTCGATGTCCGGGCGGAAGCCGATGTCCAGCATGCGATCCGCCTCGTCCAACACGACGACTTTCAGACCGTCCAGATTGAGACACCCGCGCTGGATGAGATCGATGACTCGCCCCGGCGTGCCGATGGCGATGTGAACTCCCTTTTGCAGCTCGTTGATCTGCGACTTAATGGGCCGGCCGCCAACCAAACAGGTGGAGCGACACATCGACGAATACGACAGACGTTTTGCCTCAACGGAGATTTGCTCGCTGAGTTCGCGCGTCGGTGTCAGCACCAGCGCTTGCACGACCATGCTGTCGAAGTTCAGCCGTTCAAGCAGCGGCAACACAAACGCCGCCGTCTTGCCCGTGCCCGTGTGAGCTTGTCCGATGCAATCGACGCCCATCATCGCCAGCGGAATGAAAGCCACCTGAATGGGGCTGGGTTTTTCAAACTCGACCTTGCGCAGCGCCGCAAGCGACGGTTCACTCAGACCTAAACTCGAGAACGAAACCGAAACCTGATCAACAGAGGTCGTCAAACCACAATTCCTTGCAAGAAACAGCTCCTCCCACGGCACCGGGGAGGCTCAAATCCCTGATCAAAGCCGGGCGAAGATAGCTGGGTCCGAGGCAAGCGTCAATTTCGTTTCGCCGGTTCAACGATCGCGCGGTTGGCTCGCTGCGACGATCACGCCTCGCGCTGGGCCTTCTTGGACGAGGTCGATGAAGAATCCCAGTCGCCGGAGAGCGGCTGGGCGACGTGTCCTGACGGGTGGTCTTGTTCGGCACAAACCGTTGCCGCGAGGGCGTTACCCCTCCTTCACGTTGTAGCAGTGCAGGTTTTGCTGATCGCGCAGATACAGCTTGCCGTCGAGTACCACCGGATGCGGCCAGCTTTCGCTGTTCTTGGTCTTGATCCTGAATTGACCTTTCAGGTGGTAATCCGTGGGAGTGGCTTCGATCAGCGCCATCACACCACTTTGATAGCGGAAATAAAGATGCCCGTCCGCCAGCACAACCGCCGCCGATCCGCTGCCCGCACCGCGACCCGGACGCCACGCATCCTCGCCGGTCAGGAACTTCACGCAGACCGGAAATCCGTTGTTGTGCCCGTGGCCGAAGTACAAATAGTCACCCGACAGCACCGCGCCGCCGTGATGGTTTTGCAGTTCGTTACTCGCTTTGTACCAGACCTCGTCCGCGCGGAGCACATCGCCGTCTTTGCTGATTTTCAGCAGCGCCGACCCGCCATCGCCGTAACCGGTCGAACAGAAGACGTAATCATCACGCACGATCGGTGTTGGAATATCGGCAGTCGCGTTCGCGACCCGGTTGTAATTCCACAGGAACTTGCCGTCGTTGGCTCGCACCGACACGATGCCTCGGCCGACCAACTGCACATACTGCTTGATGCCCGCGGCGTTGCTGATCACGACCGACGAGTAGGCGGCACCATCGCCTCCCTTGCTTCCGAGGCTTGGAACGGCCGACTTCCAAATGACGTCGCCGGTCTTCTTATCGAGCGCGGCCAACATCGCGTCTTGTGCGCCGGGGGTCACGATCAGCAAATTGCCATCGACCAACGGCGACTCGCTGTAGCCCCAACCAGACATCATCTTGCCCCCAAAATCTTTCGTGAAACTTTTGTTCCAAATGATCCGACCGTTGATCGTGTCGCAGCACACCAACTCGCCGTTGCGACCCAAGCCGTAGACGCGATCACCGTCGATGGTCGGTGTGCAGTTCGGGCCGCCGCGGCTGATGACCGTGCCCCATTGCTCCTTGCCGTCCATGTCGAGGCAAATCAAACAGGTGCCTTCCGTCCGCTCACCCATCGTGTAAATGCGGCCACTGGCGATGGCGATGCTCGAAAAACCGCCTCCCAGCCCGTCGGCAGTCCACAGAACCTCCGGTCCTGCCTCGGACCACTCGGTCAATAAGCCCTTCTCGGTCGAGATGGCATCTCGGTTCGGGCCGCGCCATGACGGCCAGTCTCGTTTCGGGCTGGGGGTATCGCCACCAATCGCTGTCAGCGACAGCGCCATCGTCGTCACTCCCAGGCAGGTGAGCAGAAAATTTTTTCGCATGGTGGGTTCCCAACAGGAAGGAGTTTTTGGAGGGCAGCCCGCGCGTCCCCGTGAGCCAAGTTCGCGGGAATGTATGTTCGCGGAAAGCAGTTCGCAATCAGCCGTCGCTGAGGGCCACACAGGGGCCGAGGAATCCGCACCACTCTCCTTCTCGGACAGTCAGGCTCAATCCGTCCAAGGCGACGAATCGGCCGAGACGGACCAGCCACTGATCCAAAACGGTGACGTCGAACATCGGGACCACTTTGAAACGCGGACCGTGATCGCCGCATTTCCACCCTCTGCGAATGCCCTGCTTCGTCGAGTTCCGCGCGGGACCACAGCCAAGCGCCGTCGTCTGGCGGCAACACGTGTGTCATTTTTTCAACGAATCGCCACAACCGGCGACCCACCTGAAAAAGCTGAGCTACGTTTTCGGGGAGTGTTGGCAACATCGGTCGCCAGCAGTGTGCCACGATTGATAGTTCATCACGACGTTCAGCCAGCCATTGTTTTTGGAGCGACTCATGCCACCAGCCAATTTGACCGGACAACGACCCGCCCGTACCGGTGACTCACCCGCACAGGATTTCGAAGAACTCAAACGCTGCATTCACGGCAAGTTGGTCGAGAAGCTCGATCTGACCCGGCTTGGCGATTTGCAGGGCGACACTCTGCGCCGCGAGATCCGACTGGTCGTTGAGCACTTGTGCGACACGGAAAACCCGTTGCTGAACCGCTCCGAGCGTGAGCGGTTGATCGAAGAGGTGCTCGATGAGACGTTCGGCTTCGGC
>CAYSHJ010001240.1:0-5884 GCA_964430385.1 uncultured Planctomycetaceae bacterium | reverse complement strand
AACAAACCACCGCCATTGCGCGCGGCCGAGTTCCCCGAAAGCGTTGACAGCAACAGCGTCGCGGACGTGGGGTTTGAGAAATTGACATTGGCGATCGCGCCGCCGTCGAAGGCCGAGTTATTCGAGAACGTGCTGCGCGTGATCGACACGATGCTGGTGTTGTAAAGTCCACCTCCTTGAGCGTTGGTGCCGGCCCTGTTGTACTTGACCGTGCTGGTCGAAAGGCTGAGCGACCCGCTGCCGGAGTTCACGATCGCTCCGCCGTTGTACAAAGAATTATTGTTCGACATCACACTGCCCGTGATGTCGGCGATGCCACCGGTGTAGATCGCACCGCCGCCGAGCGACCCGCTGGACAGGTTGCCGTTGAGAGTCGAGTTGGTGATCGTCAGCATGCTGGCCGATTCCAGGCTGGCAATCGCGCCGCCTCCTCCGGCCGCCGCGTTGTCGCTCAGAGCGACGTTCAGCAACGTCACACTTCCATAGCTGCGAATACCGCCGCCGTTCTCTTGCGACAAACTTGCAGTGCCGCGTGTGATTTTCAGATCGGCCATCTGCACGTTCACGCCGCTTGGCACATCGAAGACTCGGTCGTACCCAAAACCATCGATGATCGTTTGATTGGCTCCCGCCCCGATAATCGTCACGTCATCGCGGAGATCCAAATCTCCGCTGGCGGAAAGATCCTCGCCCTGACCCTGCAATGACAGTTCGAAGGTACCCGCCGGCAAGGTGATCGTGTCGGCACCCGCCAAGGCGTTGGCCATGACGATGGCCTCGCGCAGGCTCAGGTCACCAGCAGCGTAGTTGCCGTCGTTCTCGTCGTCGTTGATGTCCACGACGAACGCCGCCAACAGCGCGCGGTCTTCGAGGTGTTCAACCCGGCGAGTACGGCTTAACTGCCTTCGCGGTCGATGTCGATAGAGCCGGAATCTCCACCGGACGAGCCAATCGATTCGCATACCACGCCCTCAACACAGAAGGATGCCACCTGGTTTCCCACAGCGCACAGTGATTCTGTCCGCCGTGAGATTTCCCATGGGAAAACGTGCGGTTCAAAAGGACAATTCCTTTTGGTCACCGCGCAGACGTCCCACCGCGAAGAAGCTCTGGCCCGCTTGAGCTTCGCGGTCCGTCCTTGGAAGGGAATCGCCCGCGTGGGGTCCGCCAAAGGCGGCAGGCGTTTGATTGGCCGACATCTTATCGACCCGCTGAGGCAACATCCAGTATGTTTTTCCCGGCGGCGATCGGCAGCGGGTGTCCGGGCCACAGCGGAGCGCAGCCTCGACAAAAACACGAGGCCGAGTCGACTCGGTTCGCCCGACCGCATCTCATCGTCATTCGTCCAAAGTTGAGCGAAGCAATTTGCGTTGTTCTTCGTGCTCTGGCAGTGTCTGTCGCTGTGCTTCTTGAGCGGCTCGTGCTGTAGGTGTGTGTCCCGCCGGCTGAATCATCGGCAGGTCATTCAGCCCACGTTCGATTCCTTCCGCCAGCATGCGATGTCCGGTCGCGTTGAAGTGCGGGTCGGTCTTGAAGCAGGTCGGTTCCGACGGTGCCTCGCTGGCGTGCTTAGCCCAGCACCACGACAGATCGAGCACTGGCACGTCGAGCGGCTGGCACACCGATCGCAACAATCGCACTTCGTCTTCGTGCCATGCGGCCACCGTGAACTCGACATCGTGCTCTTGGCACAGCGTTAGTATCCGGCGGTAAACTGTGTTGAGGCCGCGTCGCTGGCGAGCGCCATAAATGGCGTCGGCCTGTTCGTCGAAGGTGGCTCGATGGTCCAACGCCATGGCCGGCTTCTGCCTCAGACTGCTCGTGAATCGCTTCAGGTAGAAATTGAGATAGTTGAAAACCATTGAGTTGTTCTTCCACCAGGCTTTCGCATTCCAACTCGTCGAGGCCGGCGTCGGGTGATTGTGGATCTCGATGTTGCCATCGGCATCGTCCAAGTACGGACGCGGAGGGTCTTGTTCTTCTTTGTTGAAATTCTCGTCCAAATCGTTTCCGCAAAACAACAGCACGATTCGGTCCGGATAGAGACCTTCGGCAAAAGTCTTCTTCAACAAGAAGTACTGTTGCACCGATGAGAAACCGCACATGCCGAAGTTACGGAAGCGACGCCCTCGATCGTCCATCGCGTTGAGCCGCGCGACAAACGTCTCGCTGTCAGTCACACCCCAGCCCCATGTGCCGGAGTCGCCGACACACCAAACGACCTCGCCATCGCGCTGCCTGTCTGTGGCAATCGGCGTATCGATGCCGCACGCTCGCAGGCCGTTCTGATCGTGTGTGATGAAAACGTCGAAGTTCGTCGTCGCAAATCGCGAGGCCACGTTCGGCCGACCGATCCAGCCGGTTTGATCACTGTAGGTGAAATACGTCGAGAGCACCGTCGCCGTCTGCGGTTTCGCTCCCACGACGCGCAAGCCGATTTCGGCCAGCACGAACATGCCGACGACCGTGCCGAATGACAGCCCGATCTTGGCGATGAGCAGCTTCCACGAACGTTGCGGCCGGGCCTTCGTCGCCGAGTCTACCTGAGTTTCAATCACGGCGTGATTCAACATAACAGCCCTCCATTGCTGACAAGATGAGGGGGAGATTTATAGGCTGACTTCGAAAATCGGGTCAATTGGCATTCCAAAGACTGGCCGACCAGGAGAACTCAAAGATGCCAACAGCCGGAATCATCGACTGTCAAAGCCACCTATTCGCGCCCGAACTCCTCGCGTACATGGAGCAGCGGAAAGCGCCGCCGCTGATTTACGAAAAAGAAGGCCGGCGAATTCTCGTTGTCGGCGACTGGCACCGGCCGATGGTCAGCGGCATCGACCTCGCCGCCAAGCTCGCCGCCAAGGACGCGGCCGGCATTCAGCTCACCGCGCTGAGCACGAACGATCCCGGCCCGGAGCAGTTCGGCGCGGAAGGTCCGGCTGTCGCGCGCATGATTCACGACTTTCTGGCCGACGTCGTCAAGCAACATCCGACACGATTCTTCGCACTCGCCGCGCTCCCGTTGCAAGACCGTGCCGCCGCCGAAGCTGAACTCGATCGCTGCGTCGGCACGCTCGGCATGAAGGGTGTCCTGCTGTACTCGAACATCGCGGGCAAGTTTCCCGATGAACCGGAATTCCGCTGGCTGTTCCGC
Organism: uncultured Planctomycetaceae bacterium; assembly: GCA_964430385.1. Lineage (GTDB taxonomy): Bacteria > Planctomycetota > Planctomycetia > Planctomycetales > Planctomycetaceae > CAYSHJ01. The sequence goes on along the minus strand of CAYSHJ010001240.1, from coordinate 2,730 downwards.
GCTGCCGAAGAACAAGGCCTGCCGCTTCTGCTGCACCCGCCATATCCCGTCTGCTACGAGCAGACGAAGGGTTACAACCTGACCGGCGGCCTCGGCCTGATGTTCGACACGACCATCGCTTTGACGCGGATCATCCTGTCGGGCATCCTCGACGAGCACCCGCAACTCAAGCTGGTTTGCCCGCACGTCGGCGGCGCCTTGCCGTACCTCATCGGCCGCATCGACCACCAAGTCACCGTGCTGAAACGAGTGAGTCTGAACCTCAAGCAACGTCCCAGCGATTATCTCCGCAATATTTTTTTCGACGCGGTCAATGCATTACCGACGGTGATCCGCTTCGGCCTCGACGTGGTCGGGCCAGAGCGGATGCTGTACTCCAGCGATCATCCGTGGGTCGAGCCGCAGCTCATCATCGACAGTATCCGCAGCTTGAAGCTGCCGGTGGAGCAGGAAGAGCTGATCTTCCGCGGCAACGCACGGAGGTTGTTCAACCTGTGAAATTCGCTCGCCGACCCCTTCAATCACCGACGTCATGGGACGTCCGACGCCCCTTCTGTAGGAAGGGACCGAGATCCCCGAATTGATGGCTCGTGCCGAGTAGATCGTTAACGCCGAACTTGTCGTTCGGCCATCAGGATTCTTCCGTGGGAATGAATACGGAATAGCGAATGCAGAAGACTTTGATTGCAGCTCATTCTGATTTCCGTATTCCTCATTCAGTATTCCGTATTCGTTTCATTCGACAGATTCGCATCTGCTCGTTGCGAGCTTTGCTGCGCAACACTTCCTCCAGCAGTTCCGTGGAGAGCTTGCCGAACACCTGGTCGATCGCCGTGCCACCCACTTTATTTATTTATGGTCTCTTCCTTTCGGGTTCATCGCCCCATTAGGTTAGACCAAGTTCGCAAATTGGCCGACTGTCTCACTTGGAGTGCAGCACTGCAAAACTGTTGAGAATGCATTGGAGCAAACCGTGTTCTCACTTTGGCTTGATGATCTTCGCAAGGGCATCGCACGGCGACGCCTGTCGCGGCGCGACTGCTTGCGGATTGGAGCGTTAAGCTGGTTGGGATTGAACGAACTGTCGTTGTCCGCGCTGCGACGAACTTCGGCGAGCGAGACCCCGACAGCGGTCAAGGCGAAACGATGCGTCTTCATCTTCCTGTTCGGCGGGCCGAGCCATATCGACTTGTGGGACATGAAGCCACAGGCGCCGGAGAACGTGCGCGGCATCTTTCAGCCGATTGACACTTCCGTGTCGGGGATTCAGCTTTCGGATCAACTGCCGTTGCTGGCGAAGGAGACGGACAAGTTGTGCTTGCTGCGTTCGATGACGCATCATGATCCAGTGCATGGGACGGCGTGCAGTCAGATAATCACGGGGCGGCCTCATCGGCGACCGGGGACGACGGACACGTTGGCTCCCGACGATTGGCCGTCGCTCAGTTCGTTGGTCATGCGGTTCGGCCGGTCGGCGGCAGGCATGCCGTCGTCGATTGTGCTGCCGTGGTATTTGATGTTTCCCAGCCAAGGCAAGCGGATCGCCGGCCAGTCGGGCGGGGTGATGGGAGAGCAGTTCAACGCCTTCTTGATCGACGACGACCCCAGCCAAACCGACTTCTCCGTGCCGGGCATTCGATTGCCCAACGAGATGCCGACGACAAGGTTATTCGGTCGCGAACGCCTGTTGCAAAACGTCGAACAGTCACAGCGATCGCTCCTGGACGGACTGCGCGGTCAACTGGTCGAGGAGAATTATCGGCAAGCGTTCTTGCTGATCGCGGGGAGTCAGACGGCGGCGGCATTTGACCTGCAGCTCGAATCGCCGCAAACTCGCGAGCGATACGGCGCGCACAAGTTTGGTCAAAGCTTGCTGCTGGCTCGGCGGTTGGTCGAACGCGGCACGTCGTTGGTGACGGTCAATTGGGACGACGAGACTCGCGACGAAAAGCAGTCGCCGTTTTGGGACACGCACCACGACAACTTTGGCCGGTTGAAAAAGCTGACACCGATCTTCGATCGCGCCTTCTCCGCCTTCCTGGCCGACCTGCACGATCGCGGCCTGTTGGACTCGACCTTGGTCGTGGCGCTGGGTGAATTCGGCCGCACGCCGAAGATCGGACAATTCAAGCAGAACGCGGCGACCGAAAAGAGCGGCCGGGATCACTGGCCTCACGCCTTCACCGCGCTCGTCGCCGGCGGCGGAGTACGCGGTGGGCAGATCTACGGCTCGACGGACCGCATCGGAGCCTATGTCACCGACCAACCGGTCACTCCCGCCGACCTCGCCGCCACGATGCTCACGCATCTGGGCATTGCCCCGTCGCTCCACTATCACGCCCCGCAATTGGCCGAATCGCACCCGCTGTCGTTCGGTCGGCCGATTTGGGGTTTAGGGTGACACGTCCAGCGCGGGCGGAGCGATAACTCTCGCGGCCACGGATGGCGCGTAGCCGAATTCGTGCGAATTCGGAGACTGGCCGAAGAATCAGCCCGAAGTCTCACAACTTCGGCTACTGCCAAATGTTACCGCTCCGGCTTTGGAACACGGCGATCGGGAGAGCCTGTGCCGCGACGGCCGCGACCCCGTTTGGGCTTTTTCTGAGCGAGCGTAAAGCCGGGCTTGGATTCGTCGCCGCTGGCGACCGCTTGGCCGAGTCGCTTCTTGAGTTCCAAGATGCGGTCGCGGAGTTGAGCGGCGCGTTCGAATTCCAGCTTTTCGGCGGCGAC
>CAYSHJ010001239.1:0-3087 GCA_964430385.1 uncultured Planctomycetaceae bacterium | reverse complement strand
GTGGATTCCTCCAGCATGGCGTCTGCCGGCCAGACGCGGAAGTGCGGATCTCCCTCTTGCGCGTTCACGCGCTGTGTCAGTCCCCACAGAGCACACCATTTGGTAATGTCCATCCGGTCTTTTTTGTTCGGGTGCAGGTAGTAACTCGCGAACCGGTGGAAGACGTTTTCGTTGCCCTGCCAGGTCACGCGGCCAGCGGTCACGGCTGTCGGCAGGCCCGGTTGCTCATCCGGTGTGTTCCAACTCAGGAACGGAGCCTTGTCGGCATACGCACCGACAAACAGCGTACGATCCGCCTGAATCTTCGCGGGGACTGGCGTGCCACCCGCCGTCAAGCCGGACGACTGCCAGTCCACGAAGCTCGTGAGGTTGTAGAGCGTGCAGCGCTCGACGTTCAGGTCGAACAGGCCGGTGATCTCGCGAACAGAGAGCCACGGAGCCACTCCGCCCGCCCAGGCGAATTGGTTGGCCACCACCTTCACGTTCGACGCCTGCCGCACGTGCAAGCAACCTTCCAGCCGGCTGCCGCGTACAAACGATCGTAACAGCGCCAGTTCGACGGGACCGGCGACTTGTCCGGTCGTGCGCACGAGCGGCAGCGTGGGGCCGACGGGAACCTTCTCGTCCGCCTCTACGCCGACCGTCACCGAACATTCGTCGAGTTCGATGCGCCCGGTGGCCAACGCGAACACCGCCTCGACGGGCGGTCGTCGCGGCCCGCCCACCGCAAGGTGCAACCGCCGCAGCGTGAGTTGCAGGTTCTCCGCGTGGAACATGGCCGCAGACGGAGGCGCCACATTCGTCTGCTCCACTGGAGCGTTCTCGGGGCTTGCGGCTTGACGCACGATGGGCCAGAAGTCGATCCCCTCGTCACTCTTGTCTCCGACAATCGTGAGCGGCGTTTTACCGGTCAGGTCCACCGGAGAAAACTCCAGCGGCCCACGATGTCGGATCAAAATCGTGTCCCCCGGTCGAGCGACATCGAACGCGGCTTTCAGATTCGACAATTCGCCGGGTTGCGTGCCGACGATCAGAAACTGGGCGGCTTCGGCGGACGATGTCCCCGGCGGGATGAGTTCCATCCGCTGGATGCGGAATCCCGTGTTCCAACCACCCACGAACGGACGATCCTGACGCGGCACCGACCACATTTCCGAAGACATCGCCAATCGAACCGGATCGCCAGACCAGGAGACCAATCGCCGCCCGTTGCAGGTAATGAGCAGCTCGCGCTTACGCACCACACAGACTAGTTTGTGCAGGCTCCCCGGCGGCAGCACGGACTCCATGCGAGTGGTCGCGTTTTTGTCGTACGGCTTCCCATCCAGTGAACTCACCCCAAAGACACGTCCCGAGTCGCCATCGAGAATGAGCAACGTCAACACACCGCCGATCGGCAGCCCAACGACTAATGAATCGGTTCCTTCCAACCGTTCCACCTCCAGGTTCAACACGTATTCCTCGGGAGTCGTGAACGGAATCTGCAACCGAGACGCTCCGGCTACCTGACTGAAGCCGAGTCGGCCCGCATCAGTCGTCCAGCTTCCGACGATAGCGTCTCGCTGAGGATCGATGAGAGGCAGCAGATCGACGACTTTTGTGATCGGCCCAGCGGCAGTCGATTTGTTGGGCGCTGGCTCAGACGGTTCGCTCCGGTCCACCGGGGTGGCGGCGATCTTTTGCATCTCGTTGGGATTCGGCGGGGCAGTTTCTTCCGCGACGGACTTCGTCTTGGCAGATCTATTCGGCTTCGTGGGACGCTCATCGGCCACCGGACCTGACTTCACGGGTGGTTGCGGCTTGGGAGTGAAGGCCCACCAACCGCCGAGACTCAGGCAGAGCACCACTCCCAACGCGGTTGCCACGAGCACCGGGCGGGATGGCGATTTCGTCGCGGTCGTCGGGCGGGATTGTTGCGAGGTCGAAGCCAGCGTCGGTTGCTCGACTCGTGAGGGGGCGAGGGTTTCTCCGTCGACAGTTCTCGGTCCGGGAGGCGTGGTGACCACGGTTCCCGAATGGATGCCCTCCAAGAACTGCTGTATTGAATCGACTTGTTCAGCCGCCTCTGCGGCGGCGGCTCGATGCAGTCCTAACCCGCTCGTACTGGTGACTGCGGGAATGCCCGCCTGCCAAGCCTCCAGTTCGCGAACCACCTCACTCATCAACGCCTGGCGGTGGGCCGGATCCTTCGCGACCATGCGCTGGAAGATCGCGTTTAGTTCCGGCGGCGCCGGCTGGCCCGCCTGCGTAAGCGGCGGGATCGGCTGCTCGCGATGCGCCAGCAGCTTCTGCATGATCGTTCCATCGGGGTACACCACCTGGCCGGTCAGCAGATAGAACCATGTGCATCCCAAGCTGTAGATGTCCGCCCGGTGGTCCGCATGCTTGGTGTCGAGCGCCTGCTCGGGGGACATGAAATCGACGGTCCCCATGATCGCGCCGGTCTGGGTCAAGCCTTCTCCAGCGGTGGACCGCTCTCCCATTGCGGACAGGGGATCATCGAACCGCGCCAGACCCATGTCGAGAACCTTGACGCATCCTTCGGAATCGAGCAGCAAGTTGGCGGGCTTGATGTCGCGGTGGATCACGCCCTGCTGGTGCGCGTACTCCAAGCCTCGCGCCACTTGCAAGATGTAGTCCACCGAAGGCGGCACCGACAACGGGCCGTGCTCTTTCACCAATTCCCTCAGATTCTTCCCGGCCACGTACTCCATCACCAGGAAATGCGTGCCGTGGGCTTGATCGGCATCGAACGCGGTGACGATGTTCGGATGTGACAACTTCGCCGCCACTTCGACTTCGCGACGGAACCGTTCCACGCTTGCCGGCGTTTTCATCGCCGCCGTCGAAATCACTTTCATGGCCACGACGCGCTTCATGACCTTGTGGCGCGCCTTGAACACCACGCCCATGCCCCCGGTTCCCAGCTTGTCGAGCACAAGGTAGTTGCCGAACGTCAACAGTTGCGACTTGCCCTGGAACAGCGCGGTGGCCTGGTACACCGTGAGCTTCTTCGTCCGCACCAACTCCCGAGCCAATTGTTCCGTGTCCTGCAACGGACGGTCGGCAGGCCACCGCGACAGGATG
>CAYSHJ010001238.1:0-2753 GCA_964430385.1 uncultured Planctomycetaceae bacterium | reverse complement strand
CGAGTTCGTCGGCCAGTCGTCGGTCATGTGCTCGCAGGGCCTTGAACACTTGCCAGACTGGCTCGAAGGCCGATTGCGAGAGGACGTGGTCGGCGTCTTCGGACTCGTCGATGAAGACCGGAATCACGATGGTGCCGATCTGTTTGCCTGCGGCTTTGTGGATCACTCGGCCGACCGCCTGGATGATGTCGACCATCGACCGCTTCGGGTCAATGAACGCCACGCCGTCGAGCACCGGAACATCGACCCCTTCGCCCAGGCAGGCGCAGTTGGAGAGGATGCCGCGCGTGTCTTCCGGCAGGTTTCCTAATCCTTTCAGCAACGTGGCTCGTTGGCCGGCGGGCGTGTGATCGGAGATGTGTTTCGTCCAAAGTTTTCCCGAGGGCCGGGCCGACCGCGTCAGGTGGGGGATCACTCCCGGCAAGGAATCTCGCCGTGTGGCATCGACGAACCGTGCGGCCTTCGCCACCGACGAGTGAAACGTGATCAGCTTCCGCAGGTCGTATTTCTGCATCGCCTTGGCCAAGCCGAACTGTGCGGCCAGCGTCCGGGCGTCGGTGCGGAGGCCCTCGGCCGTGCGGACCAACGTCGCTTCCTCGGCCCACGCTTTTGCTTCCGGTCGGTGACGCCGATCACGACGACCTAATAATCGGTCAGCAATGGCGGGTCCGCACTGATGGCTTCGTGGAAGGTGAGGACGTGGAACTCGGGGCCGAAGACGTGGGCGTCGTCCATAGAGACCAATTGAAAAAAAACGAATTCCAGTTCCGCCGCTCGCCGCTTGACGTGCTCCTTGAAGTAGCGCGGCGTGGCGGTCATGAACAGCCGCTTGGTCGCCTTGATCTTCTTGTCATCCAACACGGTCGCGAACAAGCCCTCGGCGTGTCCGGCCAGACGGTGGGCTTCGTCGCAGATCACCAGATCGAACGGCTTCGCTGTGCCGGCAGGGTGGCACGTCCCTGAGTCATCGAAGGGCGTGGAGTCCGACGATCCAAGACCACGCCCTTCCCGATGGTCAGGGCGTGCCACCCCAACAGACCCACGATCGGCCTGAGCGGCTGCGATGCGGTCGGACGATTGGTACGTCGCAAACACGACGGCCGGGCGTTTTCCGCTTCGACGCTGGCCGAGGAAGTTCCGAATCTCCGCAGGATCGGTCGTGACCTTCACTCCGAGATCGGCCGTCGATTGAATCGCGGTGTCGGCCTTGCTCTGCAACACCGACTCGTCCGAACAGACGACGAGCGTATCGAAGTCCTCCGCGGAGTGCCGGCCCCACTCGGCTAGGTTCTGCTGCACCAGCGAGAGCGACGGGACGAGCACCAGTGTGAGAGAACTCTGCAACCGCTCGGCGATCCACAGCGCGGTGAGCGTCTTGCCCGTGCCGCAGGCCATGATGAGTCGGCCTCGGTCATGGTCTCGAAACCCGTTGACTACGGCCTCAATGGCAGTGGTTTGATGGGGGTTCGCAGTCCACGGAGGCAGCTGTGCGCCTGTTCCTCCAATCTGAACCGGCCACTGAACTTCTTCCGTCAGAAAATCACCACGCAGGACCAGCCCCACCGGCTTCTGTTGGTCGCGTAGCGTGCGACGAGCCGTGGCCCCAATGGAGTCCGTCGTGGCCATGAGCAGTCGATAGGCGAACTGCGAACGGTTCGATTCGGACAGGAACGAGTCGATCTCTCGCTTGGGTATCGCTCGCTCGGGATGATCCGCCTTGGCCTGAATGGCCCACAATTCGCCCGCTCGCGTGCGAGCGACGATGTCGATCCCCGCGTCCGTTCCCCACCGATCCGGCCAATCCTTCCACAGCCAGACCTTGTCGAACTGACCTCGATATCGCGGAGCGTTTTCCAAAAACCACTGGCACAGCCACTCGAAGTCGCCACCAAACCCAGTCCCCTCGGCATCGCGGCGAATCTTCGCTTCGATGAACTCGAAAGTTTCCGCCACCAATTCTTGCTCGTCGTTTTGCGCCATCATACGAGTCCGTGAATTCGACAAAGGGAGCGGTCGTTCTCGACAATATCGTCATTGACGCTGAGCAAGAATTCCAGACAAGCGCCGGGCTCAGCAAGCATCGAGTACCATTAGTGCGTGAACCGTTGAGTAGTCTCGACGTTGAATTGACTCATTCGTCGTGGGGGTTAGCCTACGGTTGGCTGGTGCGAATCAATGCTGACGAGTGCCGAAACTACATGATCAATCTTCCTCGACTCCGGCTCGGCCCGATTGAACTCGATTTTCCCGTCGTGCAAGCGGCGCTCAGCGGCTACAGCGATTGGCCGATGCGCGTCATCGCCAAGCGGCTGGGAGCACCGTATACACTGTGCGAAGTGATGCTCGACCAGTTCTTGATCGAGCTGAAAGACCGGCACCGGACGCGACGATTCTTGTGGATCAGCGATGAGGAACATCCGGTCGGTGGTCAGTTGATGGGAGCTGTTCCGGAGCAATTCGGACCGGCCGCGCTGAAGTTGGTCGAGGCGGGATTTGACGTCATCGACATCAATTTCGGTTGTCCCGTGAAGAAAGTGCTCGGCCGTTGCCGCGGCGGCTACTTGCTGAGTCAGCCGCAGACCGCGCTCGAAATCGTCAGGCGAGTTCGCGACGCCGTGCCGCCGCATGTTCCCGTGACCGTGAAAATGCGACGCGCGATTGATGACACGGCCGAGAGTCGCGACAAGTTCTTCACGATCTTCGACGGCGCGTTCGAGCGTGGCGTCGCGGCGATCACCGTGCATGGCCGAACG
>CAYSHJ010001237.1:0-1656 GCA_964430385.1 uncultured Planctomycetaceae bacterium | reverse complement strand
CCGGAAGCCTACGTCCGTTCGCGCGGCGTCTCGCTGGAAATCCTGAACGCACCGGAGTGCATCGACCTGATGCGTGAGTTCATCGCCGCTCGCCTGCATAGTTATTTCCGCGGGTCTACCTAGCGCTCTGGTGCCTGCTCTTCCTTCGCGATCGGTTGTGGGTCACCTTTTTCGCGAAGGTGGCCGGTGGTCAGGAAGCGATTCGTGGCGGCGATCGCGTCGGAGTGCGACATCAGGAACGTGTGCAGGCTGGTCACGGTGAGGAAATCCGCCGCACCGGGCAGACGCGTGCTCGCCACGCTGACCGTGCCGTCATCATCGCCGGGGACGAGCGGGTTATAGCCGTCGTCCGTCCCGCGATTGCCGGCGATGACCGCGAACTCGAAGTCGGGTGTTGGAAGTTTTGCGATCGTACCGGCTCCGTCTGTCACCAGTTCACGACCGGCGGGGCCAAAGATCGCTTTGAACAGCAGGCTATTGTCGAGCATGTCCGCCAGCTCGGCCCCGTGGTTGGGAACGCCAAGCATCACCATCCGCTTGATCCGCGGATCGCGATGCTTCTGCAAGTAGGATCGCACGACCAAGCCGCCCAGGCTGTGCGTGACGAGATGAATCTCGTCGAGCCCCTCCAGCGATTCGAGTACCTGGTGCAGATACTCGGCCGAGTCCACGAGCGTCACACGCGTGCTGGGATAGTCGAACGGGAAGACCGTGAAGCCGGATTTCTCCAACGGCTCGCGCAGTTTGGCCATCGACTTCGACGACCGCACGATGCCATGAACCAGCACCACGCCCCGCCCCGACATCTTCGGCAGCTTGCGAGCCTCTCGAATCTCATCGAGTTTCGCTGTGCATTCGTCGAGCGTGCCTGAAGTGTGTCGATTGTCCTTCCCATCCAGAAGCCGGCAATGCCCGGTGAACACATTCCGCTGAATCCGCCAGTCGTGGAAAAACAGCACATCGCCCCAAAACTGTCGTCCGCCCAACGTCTTGATCGGCATCGCCACTTCTTTCTCGACCTCGCGCGGCGGCTCATCGGCCGCGCCCGACGGCAGCCCGCACCGCTCGCTGGCCGAGATCAGCAAACAAACGCAAATGGTCGTAAGGCAACGCATGGCTTTTGAAAACTCACTGGTTTCAAGTTTCTGCTCTCCGACGGATAGGCAGAATGATGGGACGGCAGAATGATAACGGCTTGGCCTATCAATGCCCCATCAGCATCGCCGCGCCTTTTGCCAGCAAGCCCTCGGCGACGGAGCAACCCAAAGTCACCGCGTCGTCATTCGTCGCGACGGACGAGCAACGCTCGGATTCAAAGCGAGTCGTGCCGTCGAGACTGAGGGCGACGGCGGTCAGACGCAGCGTGTCGACGGCGGGACGAGTCCAGACTCCCAGCGGCGCGTGGCAGCCGGCTCGCAGAGTCGAGAGGACCGTGCGTTCGGCGGTGATGGCAAACAAGGTCGCGCGATCGGTGATGCGATCCAAAATGGATTGCAGTTCCAAATCTTCCGCTCGGCATTCAATGCCCAGTGCTCCTTGACCGACCGCTGGCAGCACCAACGGTGGCCGCAACGGAGCGCTGATGCGTCCTGCGAGCTGCAGCCGAGTCAGTCCCGCTTCGGCCAGCACCAGCGCGTCGAACTCGCCGTCGTCGAG
>CAYSHJ010001236.1:0-3819 GCA_964430385.1 uncultured Planctomycetaceae bacterium | reverse complement strand
CCAGCACTCCACCCAACAAATGTCCCGATACCGGGGCGCCAATCGGAAAGTTGACCATCTGCCCTGCAAACACCACCGAGGCCATCATGCCGGTCAACGGAATCGTCCGCTCGCCGACCGACCGCTTCAGCCGGTGCAGACTGTATCCGACCGCGGCCAACGACACGGCTCCGGTCACGGCACAGACTGCGGGACTCAACACGCCATCAGGAATGTGCATCGCTGTGTTTCGGATTTCGAGTTTTGGATTTCGTGTTTCTCGGCACGGGCTGCGATTCTGCCAGAGTCGACGACGCAATCCAAGCGGTCCGACCGGACTTGACCTGTCGGGCAGGCCGGCACACTGAATTCTTGCGAATCCAGCTACGCCTGCGTCGCCAGCACTTCCAACAGCCGGTCAATCTCAAAGTCGGTGCCGATGGTGATTCGCAAGCCGTCGAGCACATTGCTCGGCGAGTATGGCACGTCCTCGAACCGCATGTAGCGGACGAGAATTTTATTCGCCTTCAGCTCTTCGTACATCTCGCGATGTTTTCCGCTCGCGTGCGTTGCCCAAACAAAGTTCGCCTGACTGGGAACGACGTCGAAGCCGAGCGTTGTCAGCGAATCGCTGAGCCGCGCGCGAGTCGCTCGAATTCTGGCGACGTTCGCCAGCATCCAATCCTGATCGTCGAGCGCCGCGAGCGTGCCGGCCAACGTTAGGCTGTCGCAGTTGTAACTGTCTTTGACCTTCCGCATCGCGGCAATTAACTCCGGATGCGCGATCGCGAAGCCCGACCGAATGCCGGCCAGGCTGTACGATTTGCTCAGCGTTCGCGTCAGGATGATGCGTGGGCAGACATCACCGACTCGCAGCAATTCGGCCTTGGCCCGCACGTCGGCGAAGTCAACATAAGCTCCGTCCAGCACCAGCACACCGCGCGGTGGCACCAGTCGCAACAGGTCATCATCGCTCCAAACGTTGCCCGATGGCGAATTCGGGTTCGGCACGAAGACGAGCTTTGCGCGGTCGATGACTGGCTGCGTGGCTTCCCAATTCCAGGACCAATCGGGGTTCAGCAAAATGCGTTCGTGCTTCGCTCCCTGAATGTCGGCCAGCGACTCATACAGGATGTAGCTGGGATACGGATAGGCGATGCGTTCGTGCGGGTCCGCGAAGGTCCGTGTGATGATCGTCAGATTCTCATCGCTGCCGTTGGCCGGAATGACCCAATCGGGTTCGACATCAAAAAGCTGGGCGACCTGCTTGCGAACGAGCGTTCCCAGCGGGTCCGGATAGACGTTCAATTGTCCGCGCGCCGCTCGTTCGATCGCTTCCGCCACCTTCGGCGACGGCGGATACGGATTCTCGTTCGTGTTGAGCTTCACCCAACCCGGCTCCTGCGGCTGTTCGCCGGGAACGTAGCCTTGGATGCGGTCGATATCGTGACGAGCGAAAGACATGTTGCCTCGGAATGACGAATCACGAATTGGTTGAAATCGAACCCTTCGAACTTACTCAGGCACTGCGGCCAAAATCTGTTCGACGGCTCGAAGAAGTTCAGGAACTTTGTTGGTGACCACGTCCCACACGATATCGAAGTCGATGCCGAAGTAGACGTGAATCAATTGGTCTCGCATCCTGGCAATCGACCGCCAGGGAATGTGCGGTTGTTGTGAGCGGGCGGACTCGGGAATGTGTTTGACGGCTTCACCGATCACTTCCAAGCTGCGGACGAAAGCCCGCTTGAGGGTTTCGTCGGCGAAGAAGGTGTCGCGGCCAAGCCCAGTAGTCATTCGCGTCACGTATCGGCACTCGTCAGCGACGTGTTGCAGGTACTCACGAGGTGAGCGTGACATACTCGACCTCACGAAGGATTTTGGGACCGATGTAGGGACTCAGCCCCTCCGCCGTCACGACATCCACGTGGCGCTGACAAAGGTCTTCCAAGAGGAATGCCGTTTCAAAGAAATGGTCGAACGACTTTTGTCCGGCCTCGAACTCCAGCAGCACATCGACATCACTTTCTGAATTCTGCTCCCCGCGCACGAACGAGCCAAACAAGCCACACCGTCTGACACCGAGTGACCGCAACTCAGTCGCGTGGTCTCGCACCAAAGTGAAGAAATCTTCTTTTGTTTGCATCGGACTCCGTGCCCCTAATGGTCGTGTCCGCCGGCTTTGGCAGACGTCTTCGGTTTCACGCCGCGGGAGTTCACGTAAGCGATGAGGTCGATGATTTCGTCACGGGTCAATTTGTCGAGCAGGCCCTTGGGCATGATCGAGACGTTGGACCGCGAGCGTTCGACGACATCGCCGCGTTTGATCACGAGCGGGTCGGTCTTGACCAGCGGGTTCTCGACAAGCTTGATGACGTCGGGCGTCTCTTCAATCACCAGACCTTGCACAACCTTGCCGCTGCCGAGTTCGATGACGTTGATCTTGTACTTGTCGTCGATCTTTTTGCTGGGATCGAACATCTCGGCCAGGATGTCGACGGGTTTTAGTTTTGCGTCGAGCTTGGACATGTCCGGTCCGAATTCCTTGCCCTGGCCGTCGAACTTGTGGCAGCCAACGCAGTTGGCGACGACAAACAACTGCCGTCCGTTGGCGTGTCGCTTTGCGGGATCGACGTGATGAGTCGGGTCGTGGCTCGCGTGATCAGGTGACAACGCCTCGTTGACGGCGGAGGCGAGGTCTTCCAGCTTCCATTCGGTGCGCGGACGGCGGTCTTTAAGTAGCGGATCGGCCGCTTCGATCTTGTTGGCGGCGAGGTATTTTTCCGGCGCGGCTTCGTAGGCGTCGAGGTCGGCGACGACATACAGCGCGGCGTACATGCGACGCCAGTGGCCGGGGTACGTGCAGACGATTGGGTAGATGCCGGGTTCTTTCGGGACGTTGAAGCTCAGGCGTTGAGAGTCTCGCGGTTGGAGCAGTGTGCTCTTCGCGAGAATCTTTGGACTGTCGGGAATGTAGTGCTTCTCGGCGAAGCCGGGCTTCTGGGCGTTGGCTTCGGACAGCAGGCCGATTTCTTCGAGGGCACCCGGCAACGTGATCGCGAGGTTGTGGGGCATCAGGTCGCTGTTGTCGAGAATGAACTCGACGGGCTTGCCGGCTTGGACGGCGATGATGTCTTTGTCGTAGCTCATCTTCTCGAAGACGGTGCCGATCTTGATGACTCGGATGCCGAGTTCACCGAGCGTCGCTCGCGCGAGCTTGGCGTCGGCGACCGGCAACAGTGACGCGAGGGCGTCGCCGAATTCGAGCATGTCGATGGCGGGGGATTGCGTGCGGTCTTTGGCTGGGATTTTCTTCACGGCCTCGACCATCACGTTGAGCAGCGCGGGGGCTTCTTCTTTCGGCCACGTCTGCTTCGGCAGGCGTTGCAGTGAGCGGATGGCGGTGAGGCGATCGACGTCGTCCTTCACGAACTTGCTCAGCGCGGCGAAGGTCTTGGGTTCTTGGCCGCGGACGATCGTGAGGGCGTTCATAGCGGCTCGGCGGACGAGGCTTTCGTGGCCGCCGCCTTGCAGAGTGAATTCGACTTTGACCGGCGGGGCCGGGTTCTTTTCGGACTTGAAGATTTCGGCTCGTTTCTCGTCGAGGATTTTCAGGGAAAAATTGTTGAGGCGGTCGGGGATCTCGGTGCGGTTGTAGATCACGATTTGATCGATCGGGTGTTCGTCGCCGAGGTCCACTTCCCAGAATGGGTTGTTGGTGTTTTCCTCGGTGTGCGTTTGGCCGCCGTCGCCGTAGATGCCGGATTTGTTGCCGTCGATGACTCGCGCGGCGTCGCCGCCGGCTCCGGTGTTTTTCTGAGAGGCTCGGCCGCGGCGGGC
>CAYSHJ010001235.1:0-10023 GCA_964430385.1 uncultured Planctomycetaceae bacterium | reverse complement strand
CGGCGACGTCGTATTGTTCCGCAGCGATTACTCGGACAAGTACTACCGGGCGTTTCCCGAAGGGAGCCGCTTCATCGCCGACGCGCTGGATCGCAAGGCTCCCGGTTTTCCTGATCCCGATCCCGACTGCATGGAGTTTCTGGCGACACGCGGCGTGATGAATCTCGGCACCGACAGCGCCAGCATGGGCCCGCTGCCCGACCTCGCCGAGCCGACGCATTACGCCGGACTCAAGCACGGCACGATTTGGACCGAGAGCGCGACGAACCTCGCCGCGCTGCCGCCCACCGGCGCGTTTTACTGTATGATCGGCCCGAAGCATCAAGGTGCTCCGTACAGCGAAGGCCGAGCATTCTCAATCATCGGCTGCGAGTTGCCCAAACGGCTGATCGAATCTGCGAAGGCCAAACGAGCGATTGACCTCTCGCCGACGCTGGCTCCGAATCTGCCAGTCACTTCGCCAGGGGCCGGCACGGGACAGCATCGGCAGGTCTATCTCAAGCTCGACTTTCTGTACTCGGAGTACCTTGATCTGTGGCATCACACGCACCTGATGGACGCGATGGCCGGGACGCATCTCGTGCCGCCGGCCTTCGCGTTGCCCCCAGTTGGTGCGCAGCCGGCGTACTCGCCAGAGGTTCGCGGCTGGCTCGCAGAGTACGAGAAGAAGTATGGCCCGCGCGGAACAAGTTCGATGACGACGGAGAGGGTGCCGCTCGATTGGACGTGCGGCCCCGTGCGAGTGATCGACGTGACATCGCTCGTCGGCAGCACGGATAAGAAGTCGTGGCCCGCATCACCTGAAATCACACCGGCCATCATCCAAGAGTTCGAGAAGAAGACTGGCGACCTCAAGCCGGGTGAGGTGGTGCTGTTTCGCACCGGACACCTCGATCTGCACTTCAAGGCTCAGCCAAACGACGCGGGCGTGTGGCTCGATCCGCTCAGCGGCAAGAGCGAGGGCTGGCCCGCGCTCGGGCCGGATGCGGTCGTCTTCCTCAAGAGCCGAGGCATTCGCTGCGTCGCGACCGACGCTCCCGATCTCGGCGGCGTGAATCCCAAACGAGCATTGATGACCTACTGGGCGCTCGGCAGCCGCGAGATGGTCGGCGTTGAGTTCCTGCACAATACGGCCAAGATTCCACAAGGCGGTTACTTCCTGTTTGCCGCACTGCGAATCCGAGACTGTCACGGCGGCCCCGGCCGAGCGATCGTGCTGCACTGAGCCACACCAGTTCGCGAAGCCCTCTCGCACCTTATCAAAAACACGACAAGTCAGCGCGGCACAACGTCAGAGATTGCACGGCCGGCTAATTCGTCGTCTTGGGCAGTTTGTAGCCCCGGCCCTTGTGGCCGGTTTAATTTGAATTCATCGAAAAAAAGGGGGGAAGTCTCATCACTCAGGCCACAAGGGCCTGGGCTACAGGATCCGTAGATTCAAGAATTAGCCAGCCGTGTCAGAGATTGTGATGTCTCGGCTCTACCATTCGCAGCGATGCCACCCAACCAATCGCGATGACGCCGCTGATGCCGATGAAGACGCGCTCAAAGCCCAACAAGTCCACCAGCCAGCCGACGAGCGGCGAGAAAAAGAATGGCACGGCCAGGCAGGCGTGCAACGTGCTCAGGTAAAGCGGGTGCTGGTGCGTTTCAGCGAGTTCTAGCGCGTAGTTTGTCAGCGTTTTGATTGTCACCGGCGTCAGGCCCAGGAAAAAAAACGTCAGCCAAAAATGCTTCGACTCAAAACCAACCAGGCCGCTCGTGAACAGCAACGCCAGCAGCGGGACGAGCGCCGTCCCGAAGACTTGTAATTGCAACGAGAGCCGATTGCCAAACTTATCCGCGAGCTTACCGGAGATGAAACTGAACACTCCCACCGCCACGTTTTGAGCGATCACCCACAGCATTAACTGATAGCCGACATCCTCCGCTGAGACGTGCTTCTGCCCAAGTGCTTGAAAATGCGGAAACAGCAGTTGGATCGCAATGAACAGCATCGCCACGAACGCCAGCCAGCGAAAGCGGGCGTCGCGGCGTAAGAGATTGATCGAGTCTCGCAGCCCGCCGTGATGCTCCGACTCGGCGCCGCTGGGTTCGTCAGCCGGTTCGCGCACCGCAATGCAACATGCTCCGGCTAGCAAGAATCCGAAGCCGGAAAAACCGAAGATCCAACCGAAGCCGTGATCCGGCAAACTCAACCAGCGCTGCAACAAGAACCAAGCGCCGACGACCGACGCCACCGAGCCGAGGATACCGGATAGGCCGAGCAGTTCGCCACGCCGGTCCGGACGAATCAGCTTGCCTTGCAGCGTGCCGAAGACTTGTTGATTCAAACCGTTCGCGGCGAAGAAATTCAAGTACAGCAACAAGAACACGGTCGGCAGCCAGGTTTGGTGAAGGTCAGCCCTCTGCATCCACCAGACCGCGACCGCAATCATCGAAAAGCCTAAGCCAGCCGACGTTCCGAGCAAGCTCCACTTCTTGACTCGAGCAGCTCGCAAACTGCGTGCGAAGAAGATCGGCGGCAGGCTTTGCCCGAAGCGGTTAAGCACGGGCAAGCATCCGCGCAGCCAACCGGCTCCCGCGATACTGTCCAAGAACGCCGGAATGATCACGCTCTCGGTCTTAAAGATCCACGCGAACCGCAGCAGCACCGAATACGCCGACAGCGCCAGCAAGTTATGCGGCTCCAGTTGACCAATCGAAGGCTCGACGGCATCGTCTAGCGCAGGTTGGATCGCGGGTTCGGTCGCAGTCATGCGGCCTCTTTAGCCGCAGGCTACTAAACCGTCGAGTCCGATATGCCGGTGGCAGTGACAGATCAAACCTCAGAAGGGGATACCATGAGAAATCGCCGCTCACTGCCGGAACGGCAATTCGTGAAGGTGCCTGTCACACGCCTGATCGCATGGGCGCTTGTTTTGGCGATTCATGCCCCCGTTGCACGAGCGCAGCCCGCGGCGGCTGAGTCAGTCTTGGAGATCACGAAAGACACTCAGCTCGATCCGCAGAAGAGGTACTCGCGAATTGTCATCAAGACGTCGAATATCACGCTCGATGGCCAAGGGGCGCGATTGATTGGTGCGACGGAAGGCCAGCCGAAGGCGTTCCAAGGGACGGCGATCGTGGCCGACGGTGTCTCGAACGTGACGATCAAGAACATCAAAGCCAAGGGCTGGGAGACCGGATTACGGGTGACGGACGGCCAAGGATTTGTGATCGAGAACTGCGACTTCTCCGACAACTTTCACGATCCCGATTTCGGCTGGGGCGAGAACGGCCGGCGCGGCGGGATCGTGCTCGAGCGGGTTCAGAAATCGACGCTGCGGAAGAACAAGGCGAATCGGGTTTGGGACGCCTGCGTGTTGGTCGAGTCGGACGGGAACACGATCGAGAACTGCGATTTCTCGCGCACGTCGAACACGTGTCTGAAGCTGTGGCGGTCGAGCCGGAATGTCGTGAAGAAAAACAATCTGAGCTACGGCATTCGCATCTCTCCGAACGAGGTTCACGCGCGGGACTCGACTTGCGTGCTGATCGAGACGGCGTCCAACGACAACCGCTTCGAGGAAAACGACTGCACGCATGGCGGCGACGGTATCTTCATTCGAGTGCTCAACAACGTGGTCAGCAGCGGCAATGTCTTCGTGAAGAACGATTGCTCGCACGCCAACAATAATGGCTTCGAGGCCTGGGCTCCGCGCAACAAGTACGTCAACAACACCGCCAACTTTTGCAGCTACGGCTTCTGGCTGGGCGCCTCGGACCAGACCGTGCTGATTGGCAATGAGGCGTCGCACAACGGCACGCCGCAAGGGTCGCATAACTCGCCGCATCTGCCGGACAGCGGTCACGCCGGCATTGTGTTCATGTTCGGCCCCTCTAGTCACACGATCGCACGCGGCAACACCTGCATTGGCAACAACGGAGCGGGCATTGCTCTGATCGGCGACTTGGAGAGCAAGGGGGAAAAGTGGAACGCACATCACTGGATCATCGAGCAGAATTCTTTGTCGGAAAATCGCTGGGGGATCTTCGCTCAGAACGCGGACTGGATCGACCTGGCCGCGAATAACTTTCGAGACAACCGCATCGCAAATCTGCACGCGGCCGAAAACGTGACGCATCTCATCGAGCATCCCGATAACGACAGCATCACTGAGCCACCGATTGCGAAACTGAGCGGTCCAAGCTCCGCAAAAGTCGGTGAGCCTGTCGCCTTCGATGCGTCAGCGAGCAATGATCCCGCCAATCAATCGTTGACGTTTCAATGGCGACTCGGCGACGGCGTCGCATCGAGCGCGCCGCGAGTCGAGCATCGCTTCGCCGCACCCGGCTTTTACCGCGTGGGCCTGACCGTGAATAACGGGCTGCTGTCCGATCTCGCGTGGCGCGACTTCTATGTCGTGGACACGACGAACGAACTCGGCACGGAGGGGAATGCCGAGCGTTGGACGTTTGAAGACCCGCTGTCACGCGTCACGTTTGCGGACTCGAAGACTGAACGCCTCGTCGGTCAGTCGTCGCTGTTTGCACATGTCCGACCCTATGGCGGTTTCCGCGTGACGCTGATCCATTCGCTGCCGAATGATGACCTTAGGCTCTCAGACAAAAAGACGCTGACTGTATGGATCAAAGCCGAAGCCGAAGCGGCTTGGCAGGACGGCAATCCGCAAGTGACTCTGTTCGAGACCTCGGACAAGTTTCTGCGACTGACTCCCAAGAGCGAGATGTTGAGTCAGGCAGGCGGGACGGAAGCTCGCGAAGGCTGGCGGCATGTGGTGGTGCCGCTCGCTCCGAATGAGCAATGGCATCGCGCTGGTCAAGACGTCACTCACGTCCGCCGCATTGGCCTTGGCTTTGACACGTGGGACGCGCCGCCGCTCAAGCTGTGGATCGACGGGCTGGAGATAAAATAGGATTCATCCGCGAAGGGAGCTACAGCGCGAGAACTTCGCTCACACAACATCGGCCTGCTCGCCGGCGAGGTGGTCACGACGGGCACGAACATCGTCCCGATTCCCATCGAACTCGGCAGCCACATCGTCGCCGACTTCGGCTGTTTCGGAACCGTGACGACTGAGATGGCTTGATTAACGTCACAGGTCAGCATGTCCTTTCCCGTGTTTAAACAGATGCGAAGTTGCTCGGCCGCTGAGTGTTTCGTGGCGGAGTAATTCCGTCGCGATCAGTTCGACCGCTCGCCAATTTGCGGCTTGAGAGAGCAGATGTTCGACTTTGGCCAACAATCGCCGCTGCAATCGGTCGGCTTGACGCTCGCCCGCGCGTTGTGTCGACAGGCGTCGGACGGTTCGCAAGTCTTGAGCGGCACCCTCCCAAACGTATTGGCCCGTGTAACGAGCCTCTGCCGCCAGTCCCGCCAACGCAATGAGAATTTCTCGCTCCAACCAATCTTCGGTTGGTCGAGCACGTCCCTTCTGAAACTCGCAGCGTCCCAGCCATTCACGCCCCGGCAAGATGCTGACTCGCTGAATGGATCGGCCGAACGCCAATGCAATCACCGCGTGACCCGCTTCGTGGTAGGCTGTCGCTTCAGGATTCATTGCGGACATTGGATTCAATTCGGTGAGCTAGATCCTGGAGGGCTGCGTCGAGCCGCAGCACCCCAGGTTCTATTACGGAGCGGCCAGATGCTCGATCCGCTCAACTTCGTCAGGCTCCAAGCGAAAGTCGAAGACATCGAGATCCGCTCGCATGTGATCGGCGTCGGTGGTCCCAGTCAGCGGCAGAATGCCGACATCGAGTGCAAACCGGAAGATCATCTGGCTGGCCGTCCGACCGTGACGCTTGGCGATCTGAGCCAATTCGGGACGAGCCATCGCTTCGCGGTTGGCGGTCAACAACGAGAAGCCCTGATAAATCAAATCACTGACCGCACAGAACTCGCGCACTCGGCGGTCCCAACCTCGCACGGCGTAGCAGCGGTTCTGAACGAAACGAGGTCGGACACGTGCCTCGTCGCACAGACTCTGAAGCTGTTCCAAAGTAACATTGCTGACCCCAAGCCATCGTGCCCGACCACTGTCGTGGATCGCTTCCATCGCGCGCCATGCTGCCCAATCGGCCGGTGCCAGACCGACTCGCTGAGTGGGGCCGTGCAGCAGGTAGGAATCGATGATCTCGGTCCCCAAATGTTCCAGCGAGTTGGTAAACGATTGCTCCACCTGGACTGAGATGGGAGCCGCGGAATCGTACGGCAGTCGATGATCCTGCCCGTTCTGGAAGGTGAACTTGGTTTGCAGGAACAGGTCATTGCGAGCCACCCAGCCCTTCGTGATCGCGGCCGAGATGGCCTGCCCGACCGCAGCCTCGTGGTAATGCCGTCGCTGGTTGGCGGTGTCGATGCCGCGAAATCCCTGTTGCAGAGCCAGCTCAGTTAGACGCTGCGTCTCGTTTTCCTTCCAGGCGGTCCCGTACAGGAAACGCGGCACTCGAACGCCTCCGATCTCCGTGTCCTGTGGCAGCATGTGACCTCCGACTTGCCGGGGACTTTCGGCGGTGACTTGAGAAATTCAGGGATGGCGTCTCGCGATCATTGCGCCGATGAGACCGGCTCGTGAGTCAAATTGCAACGCACGTCTCGACGAGCCTGTTTGGTCGTTTGTAGGTCATCTCGGAACAACTTGCACTTGTTGCACTTGCCGGCCGGGAGAAATGATTGTGAGAAATAATCGACTGCTGGTGGGAGCATTGAGCGTTGGCCTGTCCGTCGGAGCGTGGCAGGCTTCGGGACAAGAGACGCAGCCGAGTGATCCGGTGAAACCGAACGCTTCCACAAACAAGATTGACGCGCCGGCCTTGCCACCCATTCCGTTGAGCGTCATTTCGCGGGCCACTTGGAGCATTCCCGAGGCAGACAAGCTCGGACTAACAAAGAAACAACGGGATGACCTATCGACATTCGTCACCGCTCATTACCAAGAGCTGGTTCAAGAACGCCAAAAGCGGCTCACGACACCAGCATCCAACGGCGAGGCGTTTAAAAAACAGAGCGACGAGTTTCACCGTAAGATGACGGAACACAGCACCGCGGTCAGCTCGGCTGTCTGGGATAAACTCACTCCTGAACAACGCGATCAGTTAGAGAAGTTGACCGGACTCCGGCCGCCACCCAAGTCGCCGATCGCCGACTGACTCGCGACGCAGACTGAACGAGACATCGCACACCGCCGCAACCGGAGTCTTGCCGTTGTAAACCTTAGCGAGCCTCTCCGCCTGAATCAGGATGTCCTTCGTGAATATCATTATCGGCGAGTTCTCCAGGGCGTTGAGTGGCTGGTTCGAACTGTCTGTGTTTTCTTGAAGGTCGCAAGACCACACGTATTCCCGAACCGATTGCCGGCACTAACCCGAAGAGTGAGCGACGGCGATCGCTTCACGAATCGTGGTATCCGAAGTCTCTCGGAGCGCCCGCCCGCGCTCACGTTTCGGGTTGGTTTTCGATCGGAGTCCCAATGAACGTGCGGGTTGCTCTCTATGCCAGTTCGGTGATCCGGTCGGTGTCGTCGAGGAGGTGCAGCGGGCGACCGCTGGGGTGGCGGTAGGTGGATTGGTCGGGGTCGATGCCCAGGAAATGATAAAGCGTGGCGAAGACGTTCTGGGGGTTGTACGCCTTGCTCGTCGGACGTTCGGCGCGAGCATCGGTTTGGCCGATGACCTGCCCCGTGCGGAAGCCGCCTCCGGAAAAGAGAGCGAAGCCGGCTCGCGGCCAGTGGTCGCGTCCGCCGGCGAAGTTGATCCGCGGCGTGCGGCCGAATTCGCCCCACACGACGACCGCCACATCCTTATCGAGGCCGCGCTGATAGAGATCGGTGATCAACGCGTAAATCGAGTGATCATAGACCGGCAACTTCTCACGCAGCCGCTCGAACACGTTGCCTGCGGGTGAGGCATCGTTGACCTTGCCGTGATCGTCCCAGCCGCCTTCGGTCAGCGTGATGAACGGCACACCCGCCTCGGCCAACCGCCGAGCGAGCAGAAATCGCGAGGCGTGCCAAGTGTGGCCGGCCTGGTAACTCCATTTGAATTTCGTGTCAGGTCCGTAGAGCGCCCGCGTCTCGGCCGATTCCTGTTCGATGTCAAAAGCCCGACGCACTTCGGGTGACGTCAGCATATCGACGGCCTTCGCGTTGTAGTAGTCGACCGCCTCCAATTGATTCGCGACATCCAAATCGCGGCGCAAGCCATCGAACGTGCGACGCAGCGATTGGCGATCGCCGAGACGGCTCAGCCCCACTTCTTTCTTCAACTCCAAGTTCCCGACAACCTCGCCCTTCGGCTCGAACGGAGCATGCGCCGGGCCGAGGTACATCGGCACCTCCGCTGCAGCGACGTTGTAGAAGTCGCTCCCTCCTAGGCTGATGTAGTTCGGCAACAGCGAACGCTTGCCGCTGCGCAACTTACTGATGATCGAGCCGACTGCCGGACGAATCGGCGGCGACAGGAACGGCGCATTCGGAGCTGCGGGAAAGCCCGTGTAAACTTCTTGCATCTGATGGTCCGCCTGCTTGAACGTCAGGTTGCGGACCACAGCGAGCTTGTCGGCGATCCTCGTCTGCAACGGCATGTGCTCGCAGATGTCGAGGCCAGGAAGATTCGTGGCAATCGGCCGGAACTCGCCCCGATATTCGGCAGGAGCATCCGGCTTCATATCGTACATGTCGATATGACTCGGCCCACCGGGAAGGCAGATGAGAATTATTGACTTGGGAATATTTGGTGACGCTCCCGCCTCAGCCCGCAGCCGAAGCAAGTCCGCCAAACCGAACCCGCCGAACCCCAACGCACCCGTCTTGAGAAAATAGCGGCGGCTCACGCCATCAAAGAACGAGGGCCGCGATTCGGAGAGAGTCAACATGACAAAGTCCTGGCGAGCCACTGCCTTAGACCATGAGCCGGAACGCGCTAACGTCCGGTTTGAAACGGCAACCGGACGCTAGCGCGTTCCGGCTGATGAAAGCCACTCACGCGAGGATCTCCTTGACCACATTGCCATGCACGTCGGTCAGGCGGAAGTCGCGGCCTTGGAAGCGGTAGGTCAACTTCTCGTGGTCGATGCCCAGGCAATGCAGCAGCGTGGCGTTGAGGTCATGGACGTGCATTGGCTTCTCGGTGATGTTGTACGAAAAATCGTCAGTCTCGCCGTGGACGAGCCCCTTTTTCATGCCGCCGCCAGCGAACCACATTGTGAAGTTGCGCGGATGATGATCGCGGCCGTAGTTGTCTTTGGTCAGCGTCCCTTGGCTGTAGACCGTGCGACCGAACTCGCCGCCCCAGACGACCAGCGTGTCGTCGAGCATTCCGCGTTGCTTCAAGTCTTTGACGAGCGCGGCGGCGGGACGATCGGCCGCCTTCGTCAGTTGTCGGATGCTACCAGGCAGACTGCCGTGATGGTCCCAGCCGCGCAGGAAGACTTGCGTGTACCGCACGCCGCGCTCGGCCATGCGTCGCGCGAGCAGGCAGTTGTAGGCGAACGTGCCGGGATCGGTGACCTCCGGGCCGTACATGTCGAGCACATGCTTCGGCTCGTTGGAGATGTCGGTGAGTTCCGGCACCGATGTCTGCATCCGGAAGGCCATTTCGTACTGAGCGATTCGCGTGTTGATTTCGGGATCACCAATTTCCTCGAACCGTTTTTGATTCAGCTTGGCCAAGCCATCGAGCATCTTGCGGCGCGTGGTCGGATCGACCCCCGCCGGGTTCGAGAGGTACAGCACTGGATCACCCTGCGACCGCAGGCCGACTCCTTGGTGCTTGGTCGGCAAGAATCCCGAACCCCACAACCGCGAGAATAACGCTTGCGTCGCCGAACCTGGTGCGATACGCGACGTCAGCACGACGAAGCTCGGTAGATTTTCATTTGGGCTGCCGATGCCATACGAGACCCACGCTCCGCAGCTTGGCCGACCTGGGAGTTCGCTGCCGGTTTGAATGAACGTGATCGCCGGGTCGTGGTTGATCGCGTCGGTATGCATCGACTTCACGATCGTGATGTCGTCCACA